>NZ_JBIAIL010000009.1:0-223890 GCF_042871425.1 Micromonospora sp. NPDC005806
GAGACCCTCAGCAAGTCCCATCCTTCCAGCCCAGAGGGCACTTTCACGTTCTCGACCCGCCACCACAACGAGCCTTCATGAAGGCGCGAGGCTAGCTGGTGCTGCTCGGCACCTGGTTGACAGCCTTGGCAGTCCATGACGGTCATCGGCCGCAGGACGGTAAGAGGCTCGGCAGGAGCTCGACGCCGTCCCGCAAACGAGTAGTCGGTGAGCGGCTGGCGCAGGAGGAAGACCCACATGAACCAGGGCGCAACCACCGACCTCGACACGCATCCGACCGTCGCGGCACCGCTGCATCCCGCGGCGCTCGCCGCGACGATCTGCACCGCAACCCGACCAGCGGACGCTCCACCTAAACGAAACGCTAGAAGATGGCCCGCCAGCCCAGGCCGGAGAGCCGCAGGCAGGCTCGGCTAGCTGACCTTGACGGTCAGCCAGTGCGCGCGGCGTTCAGCGAGGTGGCGCAGGTCTCCGCCCCGGCGGAGTCGAACGAAATCGCGCCTCGAACCGCTGCCGCTGGACGCGGTCGAATGCGAAGCCTGGGTGGGCGCCAGTCTGGCGCCCACCCAGGTCCCGCGTTACCAGCACATATACCGGTTGAAGTCGGCGACACTCCTTCTATGTAGCCGTTTACGAGGCGAGAGGATTCTTCGCTCTCCCACGCCTTCCGCACTAGCGGGCCGTTCGGAGAACCCCCAGCACCCCCGTCTTATTAGGCACCAATAATCCTGATGGCGCCTACCGGATTAAGGCTGATCCAGATTCCGGCCGCCTCTCTGTCGACTCCGCGAATATATACATCACCCTTCACTTCTTTCGGGTGGTGCCGTGAGGTCAGCAGGCTCAGCGCTAGCCTTGCGGCCAGCGAAGCAAAGGCCAGAACGAGGGCGATCAACAGCGTCGACCCCAGATACTGCGCGTCATTGCACACCGAGTCGATGACGTGCGCGACGACGAGCAGTGACGCTACAACGACAACCGCCGGATAGACCCGACGCATCCATACCTTTTCCATTCGACAGGTCAGGGCGATTCGCTTTGCCGTTGCCGTGTCCACCGGGAGGGTGACTTCCACCCCACTCAGCCCGAAGCGACCCAGACAGCAGGTGCGCACTACAGATGCCGCCGCACTGCCATCAATGATGGACCTGCCGGGCGGCGTCAGCGTACCGGCAATCTTTCCGTCGAGCCACACGTCGACTCTTGGTCGCATTCGTCCACCCTTCAGACTCCACCAGTCTCCTAAGCGCAGAACTTACTGTTGATCCACGCATATCCGTGCGAGTAGTAACGGTGCTTGGTCAGGTATCCACGGAAGGTGCCATCAATGTAAGCACCTCGCTTCCGGGAGCATTTGTCACTGTATTCCCAGGCAATCCAAGCGATGGCGACGCCCGCGGCCCCGAAAGCAGCTGATACAGGCGGGGCCCACCAGGTGAGCACGGCGATGATCGCGTATGCGAAGCCGAGCCTCGTAACGTTCTTCGTGTCGTTGTGCGTGAAATAGCACTGCCAGTACACGTCGACGCGATAGCCCCCCCAGCCGCCCCACCAGTAGTACCACTTCCGTTCACTGGATCCGTATCGATAGCAGGAGTAGTTGCCGGAGATATCGTGCTTGTTGATCGAGTCTCCGGTGGCGTATTCGTAAGGGTTCGCGTTACCGCCGTAGACGGAGTCGACTGAGTTGAATCGACTGGTGGCGGGGTTGTAGAGGCGGGCGCCCATGAGTATCGAGCCATCAGGGGTGTCAGCGGCGCGTTGATGGGTGCCGAGCCAGCCGTAGCGGCGGGTGCCGGCGTCGGCGGAGTTACGGGCATTGCCGTGTTCATCGTATTCGCTGGTGTAGGCGAGTCCAGCACCGGTCTCGGTCATTCCGGCGAGAAGGTCACCGTGCAGATTGGTGATCTGCCAGACGACCCCGGTGGTGTTGGTGAACACGCCGGCGATGCCGGCGAGGCCGACGATGGCCCGGGAGTGTTTGCCGCCGCCCTCATCGGTCCAGCTCGGGCTGTCGCCATCGGCGCTGTAGTGGTTGATTCTCGTGAGGTTGTCGGTGGTGTCGGTCCAGGAGCGGATCCGGTCGGGTGCGACGTCCAGGGTGTAGGTGGTGGTGCGCGTGCCCTGGTTGATGCTGCGCACCATGTCGTTGACGTGGTAGGTCATGGTGCTGCCGGCGGCGCCGGGAACCGCGGAGTCGGCGGCAGGTTGGGTCAGCGTGCGACCTAGAGCGTCGTAGGTGTAGCCGACGCTGCTGGTGCGGTCGGCACTGTCGTAGCTCCATTCCTGACTAGCGCTGGTCGCGGTTGTCTGGCAGGCGCCGTCAGCCCCCGGGCCGTATGTCACCTGGCCGGTACGGTTGGTGGCGGCATCGAAGGTGTACTTGCGGGTGGTGCACTGACCAGCGATGGTGTCCTGGACATCGGTGAGCCGAGCAGCGTCGTCATACGTGTAGGCCTGCCCGGACAGGGTTGATGTGCGGCTGCGCCACTGATCGTGGACGCTGGATATGACCGTTTCGGTGTAGAGCGTGCAGTCGGTCTGGCCGCAACCAGGTTTGGTGTAGCTCGTACTGGTGGCTGCCCCGCTTTCATCGATGGTCAAGGCAACCGCGAGCCCGTTGGGCCAGGTCTGGCTGACAGTCGCCCCATCGCTGTCGTAGGCGCCAGTGAAGGTGCCCGTCTGGGTGTCCGCCACTGACGTCGGTAGGCCACGTCGCTCGGCGCCACCATCGTAGGTGTAGGTGCGGGTTCCCTTGCCATCGTTGACGGTGGCTGGGCGGCCAGCGATGTCGAAGGTGCTGGTAGTGACAGTCCCGTCGGCATCGGTGTACGCGTTCATCCGGCCCAAGCTGTCGTAGGCGCGGATGATCTCGGCCGTTACCGATCCCGGACCGTTGATCGTCTGAGTGCGGACGGCCTGCCCGTTGGCCTGGTCATAGATGGTGCGCCGCTTCTCCAGCGCGGTGCCCAGACCGGCTGCGGTCACCGAACTCTCCCACTGGCGGCCAGCGGAGTCATAGGTGACTTCGATCCGCCGCAGTTCACCCGATCCTGTCTTCGTCGACTGCACGCGTGGCTGCCCGTACATGTCGTAGGTGGTCACCGTCGCCGGTAGCTCCGGGCCGGATTCCGGCTGGCCGCCGGTCTGGGTACGGCAGACCAAGCCGTGCCACTCCGGCCGGTTGCCGCATTCGGCGTAGCTGGCGTTGGCCGCCGCCGTGTAGTAGACGACGACCCGGGTCGCCGGACTGGTGTCCACGCTGCCACCGGCCGGGGTCGTGGTGCTGACCACGCGACCTTCGCTGTCGTAGCTGGTGCGGGTGACCAGATCCAGAGCGCCCGGTGCCGCGGTCACCCTCACCGGCTGACGCAGCGTCCAGTCGTAATCGGTGGTCGTGGTGCGGCTGTCCGCGTCCACAGTCTGGCCGGCGTTGACGTAGCTGACCGAAAGCCGTTCGGTGGTTGGCAGGGAATACGGCCCACCACTGCTCGGCGCCCCTTCGTCGTAGGTGAGCCGGGTGTGCCGCCGACCGCGCACGATCGTGCCCGAGTCGAGCATCACGTCATGTTCCGGACCGAAGGTCTCCAGCAACTGCTGGCCGTCGCTGGAGTAGATGTTGAGGGTGGCGAGCTTGGCCGCGATCTGGGCCTCAACGGTGGCGTCGTCGCTCGGTGCCGCCGCCAGGGCCCGTTGGCGGTTCCCGGGGGTCAGCTCCCGAGCAACGTTGCCGTACTGGTCGTACCAGGTCGTGGTGATGTGCCCGCCCGGTGCGGCCATGTTCACGGTACGGGCGTTGGCGTCGAGGTAGGTCACCGTTGCCCGCTCGTAGGAGCTGGGCAGCGTCCCGGCCGCCGGGTCGCCGGTGGGCACCTGAGTGGGCGGGTAGACGGCGGTCGCGTCGGTCGGGGGTTCAGTCTGAGCCCACCGGGCCGTCTGGGCGCCCGACAGATCGTATGGTGCGCCAGTCCCGGAGGTTGGGACGCGGTAGACGACGGTCTCCACAGCCGTGCCGGCGGCTAGCGCCGAATGGGTAACCTTCGAGAGCCGCCCCTTGCCCGGGTCGTCGGGCAGGGTGGTGTAGGAGAACTGCAACGGCTCCTGAGCCGGCGGCGTCACCGTGGTGAGGATGCCGTCGGCGTCGTAGTCGTATACGGTGCGCAGCGAGTGCGCCCCGCTTCCGTCGGTGTAATCCAGGCGCGGATCCCACATCGCCCGCAGCCGGCCGGCGTCGTCGTAGGTGTAGCGAGCCAGGACAACCGTGCGCATTGCCGGAGTGGACAGATCCGGATCCCAGGCGGTGTACGCGATCTCCTTGACCCGGCCGAGGTAGTCGCCCCAGGCGTTAGCCGCAGTGCCCGTGGCCGTCGTCGCGGCGGCGTACGTGAAAATCAGCGCCTGGCAGCCACGGACCATCGTGGAGCAGGTCACCCCTGACGGCACGGGCGCGAGCAGGCGCGTCGGCCGCATCACGTCCTGGGTGCCGAGGGTCGCCTTCTGCCACGAGTACGTCGACGAGTTCGTGGAGCCGGCCGCACTGACCGCGGTCGGTGCATAGACCCCGGCGGGGTCGGTGGAGCCTCGGGTGAAGGTGGCGCTGTTGCCGTCGATGTCGGTCAGCCGGAAACTGTTGGCCGTCGAGTCGTAGGTCAGGCTGTACTTCTCCGCACCGACCTGCGGCTGGTACGTCGCCCCGGTGCTGTCGACCTTGGTGAACCCGAGGACCGACCCGTCGGGCAGGGAGACCTGGACCAGACTGTCGTAGGTGGTGAGCTTGGTGTACGGAGCGTCCGCCGCGCTGAGCACGCCGGAGACCCAGCCGGGACCGAAGAGCGGGTCAGTCCCGCCGGCCTGCCGCGTGTTGAAGGTGCGCCCGACCGACAGGCCACCTACCGAGACATCCGGTTGTGAGATCTGGTAGTTGCCGGTAATCAGGTTGACCGATCCGGGGCCCACCTCGGCGGTGGCGGCGCTGGCGAGGTTGCGGTCGAAGGTGATCCGGATGGCCGGCTCACCGACGTTGTCGTACTGGCCGCGGAACTCCAGTGGTCCGTCCCGCGGGATGCCCTGGGGGTCGGCCGCCGCGAGGGTGGCGGCCACGTTCCAGGTGACCTTCGGGATGGCGCCGTTGGACGCCTTGATCGGCCATCCGGCCACCGCGCCACCGCCGACCGCGTAGGTCACGTCGCTCGTCGGCAGGACGGTCCAGGTATCGGCGCCGGCCCGGCGCCACTGGTAGCGTACACCGACGATGGTCGGCGAGATCACCGAGGTGATCGAGACCTTGGCCGCGGTGATGTCACCGACCTGCGGCGAGGTGACCGCCGCGGAGCCCACCTTGAACGGGTAGCCGCGCACGTTGGACAGGTTGCCGGCGGAGTCCCGGCTGCGGACGTAGATGGTGTGCCACCCGGCGGTGGGCGGAGTCAGCGTCACCGACGCCTGAGCGCCGAGGCTGGGGGCGTTGACTACATTGGTCGGCGGGTTGACGTCCATCTCGTACACGTAGGCGGCCACGTCGCCGGCGCCGTTGGGGTCGAAGGTGAACACGCCCGGAACGCCGGCGTCCCCACCCCACTCGTTCTTCGGGTACGTCGGCGAGCTGGTCCACGGCGGGCTCGCGTGCGTGGTGTCGACCGAAAACTCACAGAACGACGACCAGGTGCCGTCGACGGTGCCGTCGTTGCCGCGCACCCGCCACTTGTAGGTGGATCCATTGGCCAGGGCGCCGGAAGGAACGGTGGCGCTCAGCGTGGAACCGGAGGCCCCGGTGGCGGTGACGGTGCTGCCGAGCTTGGTGGTGCCGTTCAGGGTCCACCACTCGAACTCGGCCTTCACCGATGACGCCTCCCCGTCGGAGATCACGGCCTTCAACTGCGGCGTCAGGCTGTTGATCTGCGGGCGGCTGCTTCCGATAACGCAGGCGGAGTCGGGGACGGTCGACCGGGTACCGACGGTGGGGTACGAGTTGTACGTCACCACCGCGTACGGCACCTGGGAGGTGTCGACCGCGTTGCGGGAGCGGAACTGCTTGAAGCTGTTGCCGGTCGTCTCGTCCGTGCCCCGCACACCCATGTACGCGGTGGACTGTCCGGCCGTAGCGGCCCGCTGGAAGAAGCTGGTGCCGCTGATACTCACCCAGCCGTCGTCGCAGGCCGACGAGTAGCCCTTGGTCTGGGTGGAGGTCGCTTCCTTCTGGATCCAGGTCGGCTGGGTGCCCCACCGAGTCGCGGAGGAGGCCGCGCCGGTGGTCCAGATCTCCCAGGAGTTCGCGGTGCAGGTGTTCGACCAGAAGTTCCAGAAGTTGACCGTCGCCGAGGTGATCTGCTTCCCGGCCAGCGCGGAAGTCGGCCAGTGCACGAACGCACGGGACTTGGCGTTCGGCGAACCGGCCAGCAGACCGAGCTGCAGGTCGTTCGCCCCGCTTCGGTCGACGGTGTCGCCCTCCTTCACGTACGTGTCGAAGGAGGTGTAGAGCGGGTTGATCTGCGGGTCGATGGTCACCGGGTACTTGGTGGCAGGGTCCTTGAGCCACTTCAGGTCGGGTGTGAGCCGCATGGTCAGGCCGCCACCGGTGCGGGACGCGCTCTTGGCCGGGCGGTCGGCCCGAGTGGCGATGACCGCCCGCCGCGTCGGCTCCTCGGAGCCCGGCGCCCGCTGACCGTCCCACATCTCCGGGGCCGGGACCGCCGCGATCGGCTTGCCCTTGGCGTTGGTGAGGGTGAGCCCGCCGGAGGGGTCCTGTGTGAACGAGGACAGCCCCTTGCCGCTGACTGGGAGTGCTAGCGAGGGGATCCGGTCGACGGCGGCCCGGTCCTTGACGGTCAGGTACTCGGAGAAGCCGGTACGGGTTGCCTCGACGACCAGGTCGATGCCGGGCACGACGTCCTGGTAGGTAGCCCGGTTGTGGTTGAGGGTCGGCGCGGGCAGGGCGCCCGGCCAACCGAGGGAGAGTCTGCCGTCGCCCTTCCCGACGGCCGCGAGCTCCCCGGCGGTCGAGCGGGCGCCGGATATCCACAGGTCGAGGGGGTGCGCGAGGGCGCTTACCGAGCCGTCAGCGGCCGGCTGGAGGGTCAAATCAATCGGCACCCAGCGGTTGTCGCGCCGCATCCGGACCGGACCGGCGTGGACCGTCGCCTCGACTTGCCCGTTCGGGTGGGCGATGTACTCGGCCGAGTCGGTGGTCATGTTCGTGATCTTGACCCGCTGCCCGGTCATCCGGGCGGTGATGAGCGCGGCCATCTCGTCCGGCCGCTCCAGCATCTTGTCGGGCTCTTTCAGTGGCGCCGCCTCCGCCCTCCGGGCAGGAAGCTCGTTGGCCACGGTCACCGCCATTACGGCGGCCATTCCGGCGGTGAGCAATCTGCCCCACCGGGTGTTTGTCATCTTCGCGCAGCCGATGATCGATCCGGCTGTTCGTACGCGCGCAGAAGCCACTAGCGGCCCTCCCCCGTATCGATGGACCTAAAGAGTGAGCAAACGCTACGGCCGCAGAGAGAAGATCGTCAATCACAACTTTGCGTCACCACCGCCCACCGAGTACAGGGCGTCTGACCAGGCAAAAAGGCAGCCGGAGAGGTGACCCTGAAGGGATCTAAGGTCTCCAACCCTTACAGATGGTGGCCGCGTGTTGGCCCGCGAGGCGAGCAGCCGCCGTGGCTCATGCCGGACACGCTTGTCGACTCCCAGGGCATTGACAGCGGCCGTATGCGTAGTGATCATGTTGACACGCTGCGACCGTACGGGGACCCGCAGCACGATCTCCGGAGGACCTTCATGGGTCGTACCATGTCCGCATTCGCCCTGGGTATCACCGCTCTCGCCGCCGCCGTGCTGGTCGACACCGCGCCCGCGTACGCCGCCACCGAGCAGCTGCGACTCGACTTCGACGCCACCCCGAGCGGGCAGGTCGAGCCCGGCCCATGGACGTCCGGCTGCTTCGCCGACGTCGCCACCCCTGGCGACTCGGGATGCATCGCGGTGAGCGACCCGGGCAGCATCTCCCGGACGACCCGCCCCAGCGGCACCAGCACCAGCCCGGCGATCGCCTTCCCCGCCGCGGGCAGCGCCGTAATCCAGGTGCCGGACGCCGTCAACCTCAACCCCGGTACCCAGGACTTCACAGTCAGCACGCTGGTGAAGACCACCTCGAGCCAGGTGACCAGTGGGGCCAACCTGATGCAGAAGGGCCTCTTCGCCGACCCGGCCCAGTGGAAGCTCCAGCTCGACAACGGCAAGCCGGGCTGCCGCATCGCCGGCACCGGTGCCAACGGCGCAACCTCACTACTGCTCACCGCAGACGCCTCCATCGCCGACCAGGGCTGGACGTTCGTCCAGTGCAAGCGGCGCGGTGACGTGCTGAGCCTGATCGTCGGCGGGCAGGTGGTGAAGACCGGGGCCGGCGCCACCATGGACATCACCAGCACCGCGAAGGTCAACATTGGCGCCAAGGGCCCCGGCCTGACCAACAACGACCAGTTCCGCGGGGAGATGGACAACGCCCTCTTCAGCATCGGTTGAGGTCTCGTTGTGTTCGGTGGGGCGGGCCCAGCGCCCGCCCCACCGTTCGGCGTCAAGAGGACCTTGACGGCGTGCAGCGGCTCCCAAGGGGAAATGCGCGATGAGGCCGTGGTCGGGATCCGGCGCGTGTATCCAGGGCAGGCCACTGGCCTGCCCGCAATATCCGATCCGGACGGTCGCAGAGGCTCCGGGACCAAGTGCGGCATAGCCGGAACCACGCTCCCGAACCCTGAGCGAACACCGATCACGGCAGGCGACACGAACCGGCTCTGGCCTGTTGTGGAACACCAGGCCAGAGACCCTATGACGTCACGACGACCCGGTCCGGTGAATGCACGAGCAGTTCTTCCCAGCCCGGTCGACGGATCCTGTTGAAGACCCATCGTCTGCCAGCCGGAGGGTCGGACCAGGCCGGGAGGACTCCCTCGTACATCCTGGCTGTCAGCCGATGGCCGAGACCGACGAGTGGACGCCGACCGTACCGCTGATCAGGCGCTGGAACGGCGCTGCCCGGCCCGCGCCGGTGACCAGCCGCACGGAGAGGTAGTCGGCGCTGCTGGCCAGGTACAGCGCGCACCGCATCCCGGCTCCGGAGAGGAGCCAGGAGGCGCCGCCGCCGCTCCGCTGGAAGGCGCTGCCCTCCAGGCTCAACGCGGACGTGGCGACGTAGAAGCCCGCGGACTGAGCGTCGTTGCTGGCACTGCTGCCGACCCCCGTGGAGTCGGCGGTGCAACCGGAGACCGTGCAGTTCGCGGCGACGATCTCGAAGCCGTTACCGATGGTGTCCTGGGCCTCGCAGCCCACGACTGTGGCGCGGGCGGACTCGAGCCGGAACGCGGGCTTCGGCGCCATCGCGGTGCCGGTGCCGTACGCCTTGCTGCCCCAGACCTTGATGTTGCCGCCGCTGATCAGGTAGCCGCCGCCGGAGCAGCCCTGCGACGAGCAGCCGCTGACGAAGCCGTCGGAGGACTGGAGGTTGTAGGCCCAGCCGCCCGAGTCCTCCACGCGGCAGTCGGTCAGCTTGAACTCCCGCTGCCCGCCGGAGTACGTGCCGCCGAGGTAGATGCCGTCGCCGGTGGTCCGGGTGACGAATACCCGGGTCACCCACGGCGCCGGGTCCGGCCCGTAATAGGTCGGCGCACCGTTCATTTGGAAGTTGATCCCGTTGGCCACCAGGTTCGCCGCGTCGAGGCCGATGTCGGTGACGCACTGCCGCGAGCCGGTCACGTCGCTGGTCGACCCGTCGACGACCAGGGCCGACCCGCTGAAGCCCGAGTCGGCGCGCAGCATGGTGACCAGCGGACCGGCGCCGATCAGGGCCTGCTTGTCGTACAGCACCACCGGGGCCTTGACCGTGTGGGTGCCGGGCGCAACGTAGACCGCCCGCTGGCTGCTGTCGGTCAGCGCGGTGTTGATGGCGGCCTGGGCGCCGACCGCCGGGTCGATCTCGTACGTGGCGCCGGAGCCGGCGGGACCGACCCACGGGATGGCGCCGGTGGACGCGAGTGCGGCGGCCTGGGCTGGCGTGATGCCGCCCAGCGCCGGCGCGGCGGCGACGGCGCCCGCGGTGACCGCGGCAGCCCGGAGCAGACCGCGACGGTCGGAACGCTTGTCCTGCATGCTTCTCCTGAGGGGTGGTCGGCCCTCGGCCCCTTGTCGAGGCGAGGCGCCGCGGCAGTGCCCACCGACGCACGGAGGAAGCGGACGGGCAGCCCGGCGTGCGCCGGGCTACGGGCAGCCTCTCCGTCAGAGACGATCCCCGTGGCAGCGGCGGGTCCCGCGCTGCATCGCGGGCCATCATTGCACCTGATCGGCGAACGGTCTGCCCCGCGAGCGCACTCACGGGACCACTGCCGCGCAGCAACCGCTATCCGCGCCATCAGAGCGTTGACCACTTCGGGCCAGCTCGAAGAGGTCACCACACTGGAGGCCCTGGTCAGGGCATTGCACGTGGGATCCGTGTCTCAGCTCGCGGGACCCACGCGGAAGCCAGCACGGCTAAGCCCAGAGTCATAGATCGATGCGGCAAGGCCTGTCCTGGCCGCCATGAGAGAGTCGAGACGACAGCCGGCGCCAGCCAGGCAGAAAGCAGCGGAGCCTGACCACTTCGGTCTTCCCGAAGAGGTCAGTCAAGCACGATCAACGACGCGGGACCCCTGGTGACCGGCGCGAATGGAAGGTTCCAGGCGTGGCCACGGGCCTGTTCAACGCCGTCTAGTGCTCCCAGCCGCTCCCACCGTTCTCCCCCGCCCTTGCGTCGGCGACGAGGGCGGGCGGCGTACGGAGCAGGATCGCGAACCGCAGAGTGCGACCAAGCGTCCAGGGTTGGCCGCGCGCAGAAGCCGATGAGCGCTCAGCCGATCTTGCCGCCATTCAATCACTGTTCCCGATCGAGAGATGTCAGACGAATGCCCTTCGCCGCTCGCAGGCCTCTAAGGAGAGCGCCGCGGGAGATCCCGCGGCGCCGACTCGAATCGTCTTGCAAGCTGGTCCGACCCTGCGCACTCCACGCAGTCACTCACGCTCGAGGGCGGACGTGCGGTGGCGCTGTTGACGCGGCCGCCCAGTCACAGGCAGCATCGAAGTTGTTGCATTCGGTTTCTGCGATCGATCGCTCTGGTCACTGGACGGGAGGCGCCGCGTGCTCGCCAACATCGTCGCCGGCCTGGTCACTGCGGCCCTGCTCGCCGTCGGCGGACTGGCATGGCAATACCGGGGACGCCTGGGGCTGCTACGAGCCCAGCTGCGCCGATCGGGCCGGCTGCGGGTGTCGGTCGCGGCTCTACTGCGCATCAAGGACGACGACGGCTACATCCTGATGCAGCATCCGTTTCGCCCGGATTCCTACGGTCCGCCCGGCGGCGTCTTCAAGTACACCAGCGCGGCACGCGTGGCCCTGGACGCGGTCGGCTTCGTCGAGCGCCGGCCGCCCGGCCGCGAGGCGACGATGAGTCGCGACCTGCGTGGCTTCGTGCCGGCGCGGCGCGGCCTCGGCTTCCTGCGCTGGTTCGACAGCGGCGCGGATCGCGAGTCCGGCCCCGAGTGTCTGCATCGCGAGTTGCGCGAGGAACTGGTTGAGGCGGGGCACCCCGAGCTGGTGGCGTTGGCCGAGAACCTGCGGTTCCGGAAGGTCCGTGCCGTCGTTGACGGGCCCCGGCCGACGCCCGGCAAGGAGTACCGCACGGTGCGTTCGTTCGAGGTGTACGACATCATCGCCGACACCCCGGAGGCGCTACAGCTCGTGCAGAGCTTGCTCACACTGGGCCGCGACGCGGGCGAGACGGCAATCTTGCTCGCGACGGCCGCCGACATCGAAGAGGGGCGCTGCGAGCGCCACCTCGTCAGCCCGCAGTCCGCGTTCCTGCTCGGCGAACAGCGGATCCACGAAGATCTGCCCGCGCTGCGCTGATGGTTCCTGCGGCCGCGACCGGTGGAAGCGAGGACCCGCTCGCCTCGCTGCTGGACCCGCAGGTCGCCCGGGCCCTGCGGGAATGGGCTATGGCGGGAGGCGGCGTCGTTCAGGCTCCCCACCCCAGTTGGAGCGCGTCGGGCTACACCGGCGCCGTCGTGGCGGTGATCCTTTTCGAGGAACGCCGTCCTGACGGTTCCTGGAGTTCGGACAAGCAGATCATTAAGGTCATCCCGGCCGGCGAGGAGCAGGAGACTGGCCTGCATGAGGAGGCCTGGCGGCATAACAAGCCATTCGCCGCGCAACATCTGGTGCGGCAGCGGGGCCGGCCGTGGCCGGTCGGTGACGGGCGCCACATCATGTTCCAGGACATCGCCGGTGACCTGCTCGACTATCGCCCAGTCGACAGGATAAGCGGCGACGTGCAGGCCGCCTGCTGCGCGGCCGTGGCACGGCTCGTCCTGACCGACTGGAACGGCGATCGATGGCCGGACCGGCCTACCCTTACGCGGAAGCTGGTCGGCGACTACCTACGCCACGAACTGCGAAAGCGAATCGACAAGATCGAGCAGTGGGCGGAGCGGCACGGCCTGGCCCGGCCAGGCGAGCAGTGGGTCGGCGCACCGACGGCCGACGAGGGCGAGCGACTGCCGAATCCCATCGCGATGGTCCGCACTGGGCTGTCCGCGCAGCGCGTCATCGTTCAGTACCTGTGGGGCCTGAGCCACGGCGACCTGCATCGCGGCAACATCCTCGTCCCTGCGCCCGAGCCGGCGCCCGGCGACCCAACCGCGCCGCCGGAGGTCGATCAGATCAGGATCGTCGACCTGGCGGCGTTTGACCCGGCCGCGCCGCTGACCCGCGACCTCGCCGAACTGTCCCTGTCGTTCGCCGCGGCCGAGCTAAAGGACAGCGCCCGGCCAGACGCCGCGGAGGTCTTGCTCTGCGTGCTCCTCGACGGCACCGGTCGACCCGGCCGCGCGGCGTCCCCGACCGGCGAGGCCCTCCGGTCCATCCAGCGCGCGGGTGGACAGCCCCGGCCGTTCCTCGTCGAGTGGCGGACGCAGTACCTGCTGTCGTTGCTGGCCGCCGCGCTGCGGCACACCGGCTACAAGAACCACGACGACGCGACGCGGCGGTGGTTCTTCCGCGTCGCAGCCAAATCTGCGGCGGAGTTTCTCCAGTTCGCCGAGCGAAGGCAGCTCATCCCGGCCGAACCGGCGGCCGAGGAGGCGCCGGAGCACGTGGTCGTGTCGCTGGTCTCCGCCGTGAGCGACCGACCGGCCGCCTATGCGCTACAGAAGCAACTGGCGCATCACGCAGAGGCCGGCGGGCTGAGCTGGACAGTCCACGTCCTGCTGCACACGGAGGAGCGCGGCGCGTCGCCCGACGCCGGCCCGCGCAGTCCAGACGTGGTCGTGTACCTGCTCTCCGAGCGCAGCCTCGTGGACCACGGCTGCCGGCGCGAGCTCGACGCCGCGAAGACCGGCGGCTTCCACGTGATCACCGTCCGGACCGACGCCACAACCATGGGACTCGGCGATCGCCAGGATGTGGTGCAGGCGGGCCCCGACGGCTTCGCCGAACTTACCCGTCGCATCGCCGAGCTCTCGCTGACGGAGCAGGTACGCCGGCAGATCTCTGAAAAGCTCGCACAGACCGAGGCGGAGGCGGAATGGGCGGAGGGGCCGAGGCTGCGAAGGCTCGACACCTACAACAGCGAGCAACGTGTGCGGCTGGAGGACGAACGGCGCCGGACGGCCGGCGACGGCCCCCGACGCGACGAGCCGGTGCCGTCGGACCTCACCGCCGAGACCGTCTCGGCGCACCATGTCCGGCTGATCAACAAGGCACCGGCCGTCGCCGAGGGCGAATTCTGCGACCGCGTGGCCGCGATGCACGGCGTCGAGGATGCGATCGGCGATGCATCGACCCGGGTGGTCGTGGTCGACGGCGCGGCTGGCGCCGGCAAAACGGCCTTCACGGCGGAGCTGCGGCGTCGGCTCGCCGCGCCCCGGCCGCGGGCAGCGGTAGACGCCGTCGTGTACCTTTCGGCCGACGGGTACCGGCCGGTCAACGTGGCAACCGTACTGCTCGACCTGGTGCGCAGCCTCGCGGAGGGCGCGGACCGCGAGCGGCTCACCGAGCGGCTAACGGACCCGATCGAGTGGCGGGAGAAACTGACCGACGTGCTGGTGGGCCTCGACGGACGGCCCGTCGTGGTGATCCTCGATGCCGCGGAGTATCTGTTCGACGCGACCGGTACCTTCCGGGACAGGGATCTGGGTGCGTTCGTGCGGGAGCTCGCCGGTCGCCCCGGGCACTCCGTAACGCTGGTCCTCGCCGTGGCTGAGGGACCGCCGCGGCAGATCCGGCGCGATCTGCCGACGAACGTCAGGTTCGTCGCCATCGAGCGCGGCCTGCCGTTCGCCGACACCATCAGGTTCCTCGACGCGCTGGACCGTACCGCGACGCTGGGTCTGTCGGCGCTGGCGCAGGACGAAGGCTATCGGCAGCGGGTGTACGAGGTGAGCCGCGGACATCCGCGGACGCTCGAACTGCTGGTAGGCCTCCTGCGGCTGGACCCGGACCGATCCGTGATCGGTCTCCTCGACGAGATCGAACGAGTGGCGCCGGAGAACGTCGCACTGACGCTGTTCGGCTGGACCTTCGCTCAGCTCGACCGGACCGAGCAGCGCGCGCTCCAGGCGCTCGCCGCCTACCGCCGGCCGGTACCGCCAGCGGCGGTCGACTTCCTGCTGAAGCCGTTCGTGAAGGGGGTCGACAGCGCTCCAGTGCTGCGCGGCCTCCACGAGCGGCGCATCATCCGCCACGACCACGGGCACTACTTCATGCCCTCCGCGGACAGCGCGCAGGTCCTTGCCGGCATACCGCAGGGGGCCCTCGACGACCATGGTCACGTGCCTCCGGTGCTGACCCGCTTCGCACTGCTGTACCGCGCCGCCGTGTACTTCAAGCAGGAACAGGCGGCCGGGGTCACCGGCCCGCTCGATCTCCGTCCGTACTTCAGCGAGATCGACTTACGCATCCGGGCCTGGGACTTCCACCGGGCGTACGAGGTCATGAACCACATCGAGGACGAGTACCTCCGGCCGTGGGGGCAGAGCGACGTGCTGCTGGACTGGCGGCGCGCGGTCCGCGGACGAGTCGGGGACGACGCCGAGGAGGCGAACAACCGCCGCCGTCTGGTCGCGGCGCTGCAGCAGCAGGAAGACATCGACGGAGCCCTGATCGAGCTGACGCAGGCACGCCGGGAATGCTCGTGGCTTCGTGCCCCGCGGGCCCGCCTCACGCTCAACATCCAGCTAGCGAACGTGTACTTCGACGCCGGGCGGCTGAGCCGCGCCGGTCGGCTGTATCGCCGGCAGCTGTGGCAGAGCAGGCTGGTGGGCGGAGCGGGAAGCGAGTTGACCGTCGCCCAGTGCAATCTCGCGCTCTGCCTCGGCCGGATCGGTCGCCACTCGCGGGCACTTCGTATGTTCGCCGCCGCCCGGTCCGCCGCCCGCAGCCTGTCGGACACCGACCGAAAACGCATCCTCCCGGAGCTGCTGGCAAGCCACGCCTGGGTCCTCGGTCAGCTCGACGAGACGCCGGCGGCCATCGAGCGGTTGCGAGAGGGCCAATCGTTGGCCTCCGCCGCTGGCAACCGGAACAAGGTCGGCCTCGGGCTCTGCCTCAACGGAGAGGCGGCGATCCTGGTCGACTCCGGAGCGGCCGAGGCCGCCGGCGGGTTGGCGCAGCAGGCGGCCGAGATCGGCGTGCTGACTCGTGACCCGAACCTCATTCGGCAGGCTAACCTCAACCTTGGCCTAGCCTATCTCTGCCTCGATCGGGAGGATGACGCACTCGCCACAGCGGAAATCAGTGCCCGGCTGGACCGCGGTCCGCACGCGGTCGGGGCCAACGGCCTGTTGGGCATTGCCGCGTTCCGCTGCGGGCGGCCGGACCGCGCGAGGCTCGCCTTCCTCACCGCGATGGATGCCGCCGGCCGGCAGCTGGAACGAGAACAGCACGACTATGTGGCGTGGGATGCGCGTGGTCTCGCCTGTTTCGGCCTTGCGCTGATCGAGGTCGAGCAGCAGTCCAAGCGACTCACCCAGGCCGCGGAGGCCTTTGCCCGAGCGCGCCGGATCACCGGCGCCGCCGGGGCCGTACGCCGGAATGCGATCCTGCTCGGCGGCTTCGGCGAGCGGGCGGATGACGGCCTGGTTGCCGCGATGACGGCGGTGGCCCGCGGATCCGGATCGCCGTTCGGCACCGCCTACTAAATCCGATCGACCGATCGGATCGCGACGTTGCTCTCTGTGTTGTCCGTCCAGAGAACCCGGAGCCGGCGCATCCCTACCCGGTTGACATGGACGACGACGCCCGTCGAGGCCTGGTCCGGGCGGGGATTCCGACGGCGGACCCGGTCGCCCCGCCGCCAGCCTTTTCGGCCCGGCGGCACGTCACCGGGATCGATGCGCCGAAAGTTTCCATTGACCATTGCCATCCCTCATCAGCATGCGCTAACGCGTCGGAATGAGGTCGTCGAAACGAAAGCGATACGCGCGCCGAGATCCATTCGGGCGTAAACAAGAAAGCGGCTTCGACGTATCTACACTTGAAGTTACGGGATGGACACTCCGCGCGTCCACGACGTCATTGGGGCAGGCTGACCTCACCCATGGCGGTATCCTGTCGCGATTGTGGCGCGTTCTTCGTCACATTCTGGACCAGACTGCATCCAGGTAAGACGGTAGGAGCAGCTTGCCGAGCCACGCTGAGAGGGCATGCCCGATGCCGGTGCGGATCGCCGTCTCCGATCCTCTGCCGATGTTCCGCCGCGGAGTAGCGGAGGCAATGCGCGGCGCAGGCTACGATGTTGAGTCGCCCGACGACCTGCTGTCGTGGACGAACGAAGTCGGTCCGCACATGGTAATCCTGACGCTGCTCAGCCCGGCCGACTGGACCCTCCTCGCCACGTTGCGCGAAAGCCGGTCGCAGGTCGCCTTGATCGCCGTGATCGAGCACGGCGACGTACTGACTTCCGTCCGGGCCCTCGTCTCCGGGGCCGTCGGCGTCATGGCCCGGGAGGCCGACCCCGAAACGGTGTGCAGCGTGGTGTCGGCCGTTGCCGCCGGTCGCAGCCTTTTGCCGGCCGAGGTGGTCCGCGCACTCACCGCACCGCAGTACCGGCCACCGCCCGAACACATTCCTACGGACAGGGAGATCGCATGGGTTCGCATGCTCACGCAAGGCTGCACGGTCGCCCGGCTGGCCCAGCACGCCGGCTACTCCGAACGGATGATGTTCCGGCTCCTGCGCGCCCTTTATGAGCGGTGGGGCGTAGCCAACCGTACAGAGGCCATCGTCCACGCCCGCGGGAACGGCTGGCTGTAAACCTCAGCGGGGGAGGATGCGGACGGGTCGGGAATCCGCACAATGGCGGGAAGGCCGGCAGACCTGTAGTCGTCCACCGCGTAGGTAAGGTCGGCCGAGTGGCGGGTGGACTGCAGTCGGCGCCGTTACCTCACGCTCGCGGTAGTGGCAGCCAACAGCTCACTCGGGCACGGTTCCTCTTTGGTCCCAGAGCGAGGGCTGACCACTCCATGATCACGCTTCCGCTCATGCCGTGTAGCGCTCGTCACGCAAGGTAACCAACTCACGGGTGCACGCATCCGGACGCGCCAAGTACAGCGTCTCCGTGCGCTGTTGTGCGACGCTGCGTGCGACGCGTTTACTCGCCTGCTGGAGACACACATGGATGTTGCATGGATCGCGACCGATCCTGGAAGTGGCGACCTGGCCTCCAAGGAAAACCGGTCTGACGTCGATGGCTTCATGTCCCGGCTCCAGCACCTTCTGAGCGTCGGAGAGGGATACACGGAGGTACGCCGCGTCGATACGGACTACCCCCACTTGACGTTCTCATTCAGAGAGGGCTACGCGGTCATGCACTTGTTCGCGTCCCCAGACGACTGCCGCCTTCTTCGTGGGGATGGCGGGCTGCCCACGACGAAAATCGTCGAAGTCCCGGTGCTCGGCGACGACTGCACATTCTCGGGTGACTTCGTCTCCAGCGTGACCAGGGCAACGGCGGCGATCGTCGCCTTCATCGATGGTGCTCCAGCCGAACGACTCGGAGAATGGGTTCGGCTCTAATACTCCAACGTCACTTCGCCGGTCGGCTGGCGTGGTGGCTGAGTCTGCGCTGGTAGTGGGATCGTCGGGCTCGGGCTTGGGATGTTCGCCGCCAGTACGACCAGTTCAGGGTGTGTTCTGGTGGTAGCGGTAGGGCGAGGACGAAGGCGTTGAGGAGTCGGCGGATCTCCGCCACGGTCAGCGGGATTGTCTGCGGGTCGGAGTCGCCTTGCTCAGCGGCGGAGGTGGCGGCGAGGACGGTCAGCACGGCCAGGGCGAGCATGGCCAGGGTGATGAACCGGTGCCAGCCGGTCCAGCCGCGGACCTGGTAGTGGTCCAGACCGACCTGGCCTTTGCCGGTCTGGAACAACTCCTCGATGCTCCAACGGGACCCGGCGACGGTCACGAGGGTGTGCAGCGGAACCGGCTTGGCTGACCAGCATAAGTAGAAGGCCAGCTCGCCGGTGGTGCGGTTGCGGCGGATGAGCAGCCAGCGGTGCTCACCGTGACTGGTGGCGGTGGTGATCCAGGCCCACAGGTAGTCGCGGGGTCCTTTCGCCCCGGGCCCGCAGCTGCGCAACTGCCATTCACGGGTGGGTATCCGGTCGGCGAGGTCATCGACGCGGACGATGGTGCGGCCGTCGTTGACGGTGACGCGCCGGTCGCAGCCGACCGCCAGGACATATCCCACGCCGCGCTGTTCGAGTTCGGCGCGCAGGCCGGGATCAGCGCCGTAGACCTCGTCGCCGGTGACCCACCTGGCCGGAACACCGGCGTCCACCGCCGCGGTGATCATCTGCCGGGCAAGGGCCGGTTTCGTGGCGAAGCCGACTTCATCGGGAACGCCGGCGGCGGTGCGGCGGGCAGGGCGGTCGCACCATGTCGTCTCCGGCAGGTAGAGCCGTCGGTCGATCAACCCGCGTCCGAGGGGTGAGGCGTAGGCCAGGAACACCCCGACCTGGCTGTTCTCGACACGACCGGCGGTGCCGGTGTACTGCCGCTGCACCCCGACCGAGCCCACACCCTTCTTCAGGAACCCGGTCTCGTCGGTGACCAGGACACCATCCGGGTGACCGACATGCTCCATCAGCAAAGCGCGGACGTCATCGCGGACGGCGTCGACGTCCCACACCGCCGTACGCAGCAGCCGCTGCATCGCCTGCGGATCCGCATGACCCGCGCGTTCCGCCAGGGACCAGCACGTCTTGCGTTCCACCATCGACAGCAGCCCCTCGACGAACGCCGCCATGCTCCGGCGTGGCTCGGCCCGGGCGAACCGTCCAGCGACACGCGCTACCGCCGCGTCGAGGATGACCCGCCACCCGGCGGGGTTTACGCTGTGGCCCGCGGCCACCGCACGATCTTCGGTTGTCTTCACAAACCATCGATGATCACGCGGTGGCCGTCTTCATGCCTCCGCCACGCCCAACACCAAAGCCAAGTGACGTTGGAGTATTAGATCCCAGTGTCACCCTCGAAGGGTCCGGCAGGTCCGCTCTACCTGTTACTTGCCTTCGTGGCTGTTGTGCATTCTGCGGCCTGCCGGACATGCAAGGACCGGCCGGTATGGCTTAAGAGGAGCGTGTCAGCGCCCGACTGGGATCTGCCTACCGACCGGCCCGCATCCCCTCGGTCAGAAGGAGACACCACCCATGGTGGTCATCGGGATCGACGCGCACAAGCGCACCCACACCGCGGTCATGGTCGACGCCAACGGACGGCAGCTCGCCACGCGGACCTGCGGCTCCACCAGCAAGGACCACCTGGCGTTGCTGCGTTGGGCAAGCAAGCACGACACCGACCGGGTCTGGGCACTCGAGGACTGCCGCAACATGACCCGCCGCCTCGAGCAGGACCTCCTCGCCGCCGGCGAACGCATCGTCCGGGTCCCGCCGAAGCTGATGGCCCACATTCGCGACGCCGCTCGCACCTACGGCAAGTCCGACCCGATCGACGCCCTGGCCGTCGCCCGCGCCGCCTTGCGCGAGGACAACCTGCCCATCGCGCACCTGGACGGGCCCGACCGCGACGTCCGGCTCCTCGTCGACCACCGCGAAGACCTCATCGCCGAACGCACTCGTGCGGTGAACCGGCTGCGCTGGCACCTGCACGAACTCGACGCCGACTGGGACCCACCCGCGCGATCATTGGACCGCGTCAGCAACCTCAATCGCATCAGCCACCGCCTCGCCGGTCTGCCCGGCATCGTCGCCCGTCTCGCCGCCGCGATCACCGAGCGATGCCGTCAGCTGACCATCGAGATCGACGCTCTCGAGGCCGAGATCAAAACACTGACCGAGCACCTCGCCCCCACGCTGATCGCCATACCCGGCTGCGCGGCGCTGACCGCGGCGAAGATCCTCGGCGAAACCGCCAGCATCCTCCGATTCCACTCCCCAGCCGCCTACGCCCGCCACAACGGCACCGCACCGCTGCCGGTCTGGTCGTCGAATCGGACCCGGCACCGCCTCAGCCGCACCGGCAACCGCCAGCTCAACGCCGCCCTGCACCGCATCGCCATGACCCAAGCCCGCTGCCATTCACCAGCGCGAGACCTCGTCGCACGCCGCAAAGCCTGCGGCGACGGCGGCCTGGAGGCCCTCCGCGTCCTCAAGCGGCGTCTCTCCGACGTCGTCTACCAAGCGCTACGCGCCGACCTCGTCACCCGACAACCAGTCGCCGCTTGACAGAGGAGCAATCCACACTCCCGGTAGTAGTCACTCAGGGCACTGACCGCCACGTGGTCGAGGTTCTTGGTCGTGGTGTGAGAGTGACTGTGAGCGCCGTACGTCGGTCGCGGGGGCGACAGCGAGCCGCAGGTCCTTCCAGCAAAGGTGTCGTCCTCGTGATCTCGTGGCCCTGCTGCCGCAACGCATCCCGGATGCGGGCGAGCGAGACGATCTGCTTCGCCGGGGCGACCTGCAAATTGGCCGACGCACCGAGGTACCACCGGCCGTCCTCAGCGGTCTCGCCGCCACGTCCCAAGCACGGCATCATGTTGGTGCTCCAAGCGTTCATCAGGGCACCAGCAGGCCCTCTCGGCTACGCCGGATCCAGCCACTTCTGATCATCGAGGTACAGCCTGCATTCGCCGGTATCCTCGAACAACACCGTGGCGATGCGCTGCCCGCTCACAGTCTGCCGGATGTCGATAACGACGCCGACTTCGTTGGTCGTCTTGACGCGCACGCGGCGAGCCTCCGGCGTGCCGCCGCGAATCACTTCCGTTCGCACTTCAAGGTCCATGTACGAAGTATGTCTCCTGGGTGTGACACAAGGCTGAGTGATCAGGACCGAGGGATGCTGTAGCCGATAGACAGTCTCGGCTACCAGCTCCTCAATGCCCAATCACGCAGTGGTCGAAGCTAAAGGTGCCACGGCGAGCCCCAGCCCAGACCCGCTGGCAGTTCTCGTTCCAGCCAGGGTCGATAACCCTGCCGACAGTCACAGCGACGACACCCGCAGCTCCCGCCAGTTGAAGCGCGGAGGCCGCGCTCTGCGTTCGCGCTCCAGAGGTGAACGTGTCCTCGACGAGTAAGACTCGGTGGCCCTCGACATCGTCGGTGACGACGAAGGCATCGTCGCTCGCCCTAACATGGCCTACAGCACCTGGGCCTCTCACCAGCACTGGTTGGTAGAGGTCTATAAGGTGAGGCACTCGGCTGACCGCCTGGACGAGTGGGTGACCGCCAGGTCGAGGAACCGGACGGGTGCTGGGGACAGTGGTCACACGGGTTGGCTCACCGCCGGTGAGACTAGAGATACAGGCCCAATGGGCGGCCGTGAAGCGTGCGATCGTGGCGGCGACAATAGTGCCGAACTGCCCTCGTTGGGCGGTGTTGCCGTCCTTGTAGTACCGCAGCACATGCCAGAGCTGGCTCTGTACCTGGTAGAGCGAGATCGGCACGACGTTCTCGGTCGGCAGGCTGACTTGTGACCGAGTGACGAAGCAGCTGTAGCAGGTGCTGTAGCCCGGACCCGTTCCGGTATGGCAGACGCCACACACGCCCTCCCCAGCAAGCGGTGGCTGCCGGAAGATCCCGAGGTAGGGCTCCGTGTACTGCTGGACGGTCGTCATCGACGTCCATCCTGCTACATCTTGAGCGTGAGCTGTTCCGGCGGAGTAGCTAGCTTGACCAGCACGTCTAGGACATCGTCGAGCTGGCGCACTACGCGGACACCGGGGCGCGTGGCATAGCGTTTCGCCCACTCCTGCGTTCTGACCAGGGACTCCAGCAGGAAGAGCCGCTTGCCATGCTCAAGCGCCAGCCTTGCCTGCATCTTCGCGCCGCTAGTTGCAGAGGCCTCGACGACTACCGTTCCCATCGCCATGCCGCTCATAACGACATTTCGCATAGGGAAGTTCATCGATCGCGGTGGCGCGTCCGGCCAGAACTGTGAGACGAGCGCGCCCTTCTCGCTGATCTCAGTGCCGAGACCCCTGTTCTCCTTCGGGTAGAGCGGGGTGCAGAGGCCTTGGCCGATCACGCCGACTGTACGCCCATCAGCGGCCAACGTTGCGGTGTGTGCTGCGGTGTCAATGCCGCGAGCTAAGCCGGAAAGCACCGTGACCCGCTCCATTGCCAGCTCTCTGGCGAGGCGCGCGGCACGCTTCCTCCCCTCGTCCGAGGCTTGGCGAGTCCCGACAATGGCGATAGCTCTGAAGTCCTGCGGCCTGAGCTCACCCTTCAGCCAGATGAAGGGAGGCCTGTTATAGATGAGCTGCAAGTTCGATGGGTAGTCATCATCGAGCACTGTCAGGAGCTTTATGCCCTGCTGAGCCATGCGCTCGATTAGATGCTCCGCCGCAGTGATGTCGGTTGACTCAGCGCGCTCGACTAGCTGCTCCGCGTAGAGCCTGTGTTCGTCAGCCATCAGGCCGATGCGGCCCTCTAGGAGAGCTGTGGCGCTGCCAGCTTCGTAGATGACCGTGGCAGTCTTGTACCACTCACCAGGGGAGACACGGGTCAGAGCAAGGACAGCGGCCTGTTCCGCAAGCGAGCTGCCCATCGTCGCTCCCTTGTTCGAATGCATGTTCGAGTCCATGCTACAGGTCCCTCACCGTCGTACGATAGCGTCCCACGTGTGATACGGGGGTTACCCGAGCAGGTGGTTTCGCTGGATAGTTTCCCTCCGTACCCGCTGGGAACCCAGTCACCTCAGGTTCTCGTCCCTCACCGAGCCGCCCCGTCTGACCAAGTCGGCCCTCAGCGCTCCTCGTGTGCATGAGTGCAGCGCGTTCGTTCCGACGCCGGACGCGATGCAAGGACCTGCTCGTTGACGCCAGCTGGCAGCGATCGGGTCAGCTGCAGCCGATGGCTTGCGTCCGCAACCCGCCAGCGGGGTTTAGCGCGGGTAGACCTGGCCGACGTGCAGTGGACGGTGCTGGAGCCGTTGCTGCCGGCGGGTAAGCGGCCAGGTCGACCGTCGTAGTGGAGTAGACGGCAGTTGATCGACGGGATCCGGTGGCGGACCAGGGTGGGTGTCCCCTGGCGGGACGTGCCACCGCAGTACGGGCCCTAGTCGGCGGTGTATGCGCTGTTCCCCTGATGGCGGCGCGAAGGCACCTGGCGGCGTTGCAGGCCCTCGCCGACACGGCCGGCAGGATCACCTGGGACGTGTCCCTGGACTCGACCAGCGCCCGTGCCCACCGACACGCGGCCGGGGCGAGGAAGAGGGGGATCTGCAGGCCGAACCACCCGGCAGAGTCAGCGTCGAACCGGCCGACTACGCGCTCGGCCGCTCCCGCGGTGGGTTGACCACGAAGCTGCACCTGGGCTGCGAGCAAGGGCAGAAGCCCTTCGCCATGGTGCTGACCGCCGGGCAGCGCGGCGACAGCCCGCAGTTCATCCCCGTCCTGGCCGCCACCCGCATTCCTCGCCTGGTCACCGGCCGACCGACGACCCGCCCGGACCGGGTCCTGGCCGACAAGGCGTACACATCGAAAGCCAACCGGGCCTACCTGCGCCGGCGAGGGATCGCCGCAACCATCCCGAGCAAGGCGGAACTGCGGCTGGCGATCTTTCCCCGTAGTCAGAGCGCATCCCAAACACCCCGACCACCTAGCACAAGTGTACGAGTCGCGGCTTTTGTCGCAACCATGTGCAACCATCTGTCATCCACGGAGCGCTGACTGTCGATCTCGTTCGGTCGTTGGGAGAATCGCTTGGTAGTACATGGGCAGCCGCCCGATCTGTTCAGGGTCGAGGACAGCACTTCGGAGCCATCGACGATCGAGGTACGCTCGCCGGTTGGGGACGCGTCCGTGCGGGCGAGGTGGCGAGCGCTGGTTCTCACCGACCCGGTAGCTCGCCTGGTTCGTAACGCAGGACATGCCGGTATTGACGACGAAATCTTCGATCTGCGGCAGTTGGCCCTCGCCGCGATCGACGTGGCGGTTGCCTCGATGGGATTCGCCCGGCAAATCACTCTGGCGCAGTTGGTGGACACCGTCGCCGAGCTCGCCCGGCTGATGGACGACCGGGAAGACTCAGCGGCGGCGATTGAGGCTGCGCGGTGGGTGGTTCGGGGCCTGCTCAACGACGCCGAGAATCAAGGCAAATTTGTGTACGTCTTTCATGACGTACGTTCGGCGCCGCGCCGGCGGGAGGAGTACGCCTTCAAGCTGCTGTCGTTGCAAGACAGCCCGTCCGGCGCCGTCGTGCAGGCATCGCCGCAGGCGGTCATGCTTTACCTCAACGGCCTGAACCTCGATGTCGACGACGCCGAGGAGGCCCTGTCGGTGGTCTTGCGTCGCCAATTGGAGGACCGCCGTTTCGAGGCTGCTGGCCGAACTGCGGAGACGGCCGAGCGTGCCTCGGTGGCGATGGCGGCCACCCTGGCAGACATCATCGAGTCGACTCGCCGCGACGTGCGTTCAGCCGACTGGCTGGTGGATGTCCCAACACGACTGGCCCGTGCTCGCAAGCACGTGAAAGCTCGGATCGAAGCGGACGGCGAGGTGATCGGTCATGTCATGTCCGGCATCGATGCGGAGTCCGATGCCGCAGTCCGACGTGCGTCCGGTGATCTGGTGGAGACGTTGCAGCGGATCCGCGACGTGCACCTCGATCTCGCGTCTCGTGCCGCCGGCGCGCGGGAGGTGCTCCAGCAGGCGCAACTGCGTCAGGTGTTCAGCCGGCCCGTACGGTTGCGGCTGCTCAACGTCGAACGGGAGCTGTTCGAGCCGATCCTGACGATGAACACCGCCGAGGCGCAGACGGTCGGCGAGGCGTTCACCGACCGGATTCTAGGGTTTCGGCTGCCGCGGGTGCTGCACCTGGGCGACCTGGTAAACACTCTACTGGCCCCGACCCGGCAGGTCGCGCCGGTCGACTATGTGCCGGAGGAACCTGGCAACGCCGACGAGGCCGATGCCCAGGCATACTCGCCAGAAGTTATCGCGGCAGCCACGAGGATTCTGCGCCGGGCCGAACACGCACCTGTACCGCTCACCCAGCTTGTCGACGCCGCCACCGGCGTCGACCCTGACGAGGTGGACGGCGCGGTCGAGGACGTCATCGAACTAGTCACCCTCGCCGCTCTGTGGGCCTACGCTCCCGACCTGCCCGAACCGGGAGATTCACCGACCGCAGGCATCGACACGTTGATTGCTGCCCTGGCAGCAGAGCGCAACGGTCACACCATCGACCGGCCCATGGTCTGGGGCAACCAGTTGATGATCTCCTCGATTGAGACGGCCTCATGAGTATTTCTCTGGAAGACGTCCGGCGCGCCGCTGAACTGGTCAGCTTCGGACTGCGCCACGGCGCCCGGCCAACCGATGGCAACCCCTATGGCCTGCTGCTGCACCGCTACCGCACCGAGGCGGTGTTTCGTGACTTGGTCGACGTACTCGCCAGCGGATTCGGCCTCGTCGTGCTCGGGACTCCGGCACGCACCGGCATCGTGGTAACCACCCAGCCCGGCAGCGTCTTCGCGATCCGGACCGCCGACCTGCGCAGCACCAACATGAGCCCGGACGACAAACTGGTGGCCGGCCTGGTCACCCTTGCGATCGCCGCATACGCCTTCCCCCACCCGCGGGACCTCGACAGCACCGATGTCAAGATCGTCGAAGTCGTCAGCCTGGACACCTTCATTCGTTCGGCAGTTGCGCGTGTAGCCGCCACAACTGGCGAGGACGGCAACGACGCACAGGCACGCCGCGCCGCCGACATCTACGACCGGATGAGCGCCTTCCTGCCCAAAGCGAACCAGACCGGCCCGGCTAAGGGATGCACGCAGTGGGCAATCGGCGAGGTCCTCGGCTGGCTCGTCGACCGCGGCGCCGCCCGCCCCGCACCAACCATGGGAGCCACCACCTATCAGCTCACCGACCGGTTTCGGCTCTTGGTCGCCGACATCGGCGGCGGTGAAGCCCTCGAGGCGCTGCGCACTGCCCGACGCGAATCGGAGACCGCCTGATGCCTGCTCCTGCCCGGCTGTGGAAGATCCACCGGATCTACCTCGACCGCATCGGTGCCCCTGCTGCCCGTTTCCGCGACGTGTGGCTGGAGTTCGGCAGCCGCACCGGCAATCCGCTCGACACCATCCTGTGGATGCGCAACGGCGGTGGGAAGTCCACGCTCATCGCGCTGATCTGCGCATCGATCCGGCCAGCACGCAACGACTACCTCGCCACCGCGGAGACCGGCCGTCACCTTGAGGACTGTGTCTTGGGTGCCGACACTGCCCACATCGCGATCGAGTGGCAGGATCCCGACGGCCGGCGCATGGTCACCGGGGCCGTCTACGAATGGACCGACCGCGTCCAACCCGCCGACCCGAACGTCTCCTGGGAACAGCTGCAACAACGTTGGTACGCCTTCACCCCGTCGCGCCCGCTCGCCGAGATTGACCTCCTACCCTTCCACGACGTCAACCAGCACCCCACGACGCTGAAGGCGTTCGCCGACGCAATCACAGCACTGCCACCCGAGGCGGACTCTGTGGTGGTCGAGTACAAAGATCAAGGGAAGTGGACGAGCGCACTGCAGGACCGCGGCTTGGATCCCGGTCTGTTCACCGCCATCCTGAAGATCAACGCCAGTGAAGGCGGCATCGAGAAGCAGTTCAAGTTCTCCACCACCGACGATTTCGTGCGCTACTTGCTCAGCCTGGTCGGTGACTCTGCGACGTCTCGCAAGTTGTCAACGATGCTGGGCAAACATCGCGACAGCATCGCCCGGCACCCGCGGCTGCGCACCGAGCTCGACTTCACACAAGAAGCCGTCGAGCACCTCGGCTTACTCAAGGACGACCATCAGCGACTCCATGAAGCCGCGGATGTCCGCGCCACGAAGCGCCGCCGTGCACGAGCACTGGCTGCTTCCTTCGCCGCGACAGCCGCGCAGGCCCGCGCCCAGATCGCCCGCCACAGCACGGACGCCGACCACCAGCGCGACCGTCAGAAGCAGGCCGCCGACAGCGCCGATGCCTACGAGCGTCTGCACCGCGAGTACCAGTGGTGGGCAGCATACCTGCACGAAGAAGCCGCCCGAGCCGCCAGCACAGCAGCGAAGAAGATCGTCACCGAGCGCCGCCGGCTACGCGAGGCGTGGCAGCTGGTCCCCGATGTCGTCCAGCACACGGAGTTGTCAGCACAGCTTGAGGGCCTCCGCGAGCAACAAACTCGCGACGAAGCCGACGCCGCGCCGGTCCGCCACCGCTACCAGCGCGCTGCTGCCCAGCTGATCGCGGTGCTGGAACGATCCCGACGCGAACTCGAACCGATGATCGCCGCCAACGTTGAGGCCGCCGCCGCTGCCGAAGGTGAACTGGAGAAGGCTCGGGACAAGATCGGGCACGTTGATCGCGAACTCGGTGCTTTGACCGCCGAGCGCACCCAACTCAGGCACAGCATCACCGTGTTCGAGACGGCGGTCGCCCAGGCTGTCGCCGGTAAGCACCTGCCAGCCGACGCTGACCTGGCCAACACGCACACAGCATGCGCCAGCCAGCACGCACGGTTGCTGCGCCAGATCGACGTGGAGCTACCCCAGGCGGTTGCCGCGCTGGCCGAGGAGCGTTCGCCCATCGACGTCGAACACGACGACCTGGCCACACAGATCGCCAACCTCGAAGCCGCGCTGCGCGAACTCAACCGCGAACGCCAGCCGCTGCTTGACCGGATCAACCAGCTGAGCACGCACAACCGGCTCACCCTGCTGGCGCAGGCCGACACCGTTGACCCGATCGCCGCAAACGACACTCTCAAACAGGCACTGAACGAAGCGATCATCGCGATCGACCGCGAACGTATCGATCTCGCCGTCGATGACGCCGACGACCGGCGAGCGCTGCGATCACTCGCTCAGCAACCCGGCCTGCTCCCGGCATCGCTCGACCTGACGCGAGCCGCCGACGTCCTGCGTGAACACAACATTCCCGCGGCTACCGGCTGGCACTACCTCGCCGACGCGGTCGCACCCACGTTGTGGCAGCGCGCCATCGCGACCGCGCCATCCCTGGTCGCCGGCCTGCTCGTGTACGACGCTGGCGATCTGGACGCCGCCCGAAAACACCTGGAAGCAGCTGCTCTCACCCCCGGCACCACCGTGCAGGTTTCCACCACCCATGCCCTGCAGGCCGCCATCGACGCCAGCACAAGAGCGGTGGACGGCTTCGTCGTACCGCCGGCGGCGGCACTCTTCGACCGTAACGCTGCCGCCATTGAGATCGAACGCCGGGAGGCGGCCCGCGCGGCCCGCGACGAGCACATGCGTCAACTTGAACTCGCCCGCGACCGCGACAAGCAGCTGATCGACGAACTCACGCTCCTGGCCACCAATTGCCCTCCGGGCCACCTCGAGCACCTAGCCGCCGAGCACAAGCGCATCACCTCCGGTGTCGGCGCCGCGCGGAAACGCCACAGCGAGCTCACCGGGCTGCGGGTCGGCTTCGATGCTCGCGCTGCGGAACTGCGCCAACAACGTGAGGAGGTCACCCGAGAGGAAAGGATCACGAGTTCCCGGGATCAGATCCTCGGCGTCCTGGCCCAGCAACTGCCCGCCATCACAGAGATCCGTGCTCGGCTAACGCAGATACCCGCCGCACGGAAAGACCTTGAGGCTACGCGGGCGACCGCGGTGGCATCCGAACAGCAGCACCGTCGGACCGCCGAGCGCGCGAATGGCGACGTTGGCCGTAACCGGCGGACCGTCGCCGAGTTCCTGCGCGAGGCCACCGAGCTCGCCGACGCCGCAGGCGAGGCGACCGCCGACGCCGAGGCTGTCACGCTTGCGCAGGCGCGAAGCACATTCGACACCGCTCGCACGGCCTATCAAATTCACGCATCTCGCAACGTGATCGACGCTCAGATCGAAAGCCTTGTTGTACAGACCTCGCGCCTGGCCGCCGCCATAGCCACGGCCGACCAGGACGTCCTGCACCTCGCCCGCGACCTTGCCGCCACCCCCGCTGCGGCCGACCCTGCGGTGACCGCCGAGCTCGCAGCGACTGCGGAGGAGCAGTACGCTACGGCGGTAGGCGAGGCGGCCGTCAAAGGCGCCGAAGCCACCACCGCCAACGCGGCGCTGCAGAAGGCCAGCGTCGAACGCCCGACTCGGGCCGAACTGATGCTGCCGGTCACCGAACCCGCCGATCTCGACCTCGCTCTGCACCTGCGGGCCGACACCGACGAACAGCAGAAGCATCACCGTACACAGCAACAGGCCGCAGCGAACGTCCTCGCCAGCCTGGATACGAAGATCGAGCGTCTGACGAACGACGCCGAGCAGTTCGGCAGCCTCGCTACCAGCCTCATCAGCGACGACGAGCAAGCCGCATGTGCCGCGGATGCGCCCACCGCCTACGCGGGAGCCATCACCGAGGCCATGGCCGAGGCCGACACGGCACGCAAAGAACTCGCCAAAGCCGACCGAAACTTCAACACCGCCCGCAACGCCGTCACCGAACGCGGGCACGCCATCAACCGCTGGGTCGGCGAGGCTCGATTCGCTACCGTCTCCGCTGAGGTGAAGGACCGGTTCACCGGCGGCGAACACACCACGGGCTTGGCTGAGGAGGCCGACCACCTCATTGCCGAAATCGCCCTCTATCGTGCAAATCTTCAAGGACAGCTTGATGAAGTCGAGCAGGACAAAGAGATCGTCGTCTCCGCCCTTTGCGAAGAAGCGCGCACCTGCCTCAAGATGCTGCAACGTGCCCAGACGCAAGCGCAGCTCCCGCCTGGCATCGGCGAACACCTCAAGAATCGCCGTTTCCTCGACGTCGGCCCAAAGTCCGGCGTCGATACCACCCCTGCTGTCATGCGCAGCCGCATCAGCACTCTCGTCGACGGCCTCGTGCGGAGCGAAGCCAAGACACAGCCTGATGGCAAGACCCTAACCTGGCAGGCTGTCTGCGCCGCCGTCGGCGGCCCCGGCAACTTCATCGCCCGCGTCCTGAAGCCCTCCACCAACCTCGCTGACGAACGTGAACCCGTCGAACGCATGGGCAAGTGGTCCGGCGGGGAGAAGGTCACTATCAGCCTGTTGCTGTTTTGCATGCTGGCCCGCCTACGCGCCGCCAGCCGCGGCACCGATCATCCCGGCCTGGGCGTCCTGCCCATGGACAACCCCCTCGGCACCGTCAACTACGTCGCGTTCCTGGATCTGCAACGACGGGTCGCCGCCGCCAACGGCATTCAACTCATCTTCCTATCCGGCCTGGCCGACATGCGCGCCATCGGCCGCTTCCCCAACATCATCCGGATGAAGAACACCCACAACCACGATCGTACCTACGCCCAGGTCAGCGAGCGTGACGTCAACGACGACACCCTCGCCACCGCCATCACCACCGCGAGGCTCACCTTTCCCCTCCAAGAGAGCCTGCTGTGACCGGCCTCAGCCCGCTGGCCCGTCACTTGGCCACAGCCGTCACCGCCCACCGGACCGCCCGGATACCGCTCGGCGTCCTGCGGACCGCAGCCCATACCGCGGACCTCTCGCTCGCCGGCGACCCCGACGCGCGTCGCAGAATCGCCGGCGCGCTCGACGAACTCGCCACCGCCGGCGTCATCCGCAAACCAGCAACCACCACACGGGCTGCCTGGGACCACACCCTCCAGCCACCATTGCCCAACTGGGTCCAACGCCCCACCGCACAACGACGTCCAACAGCCGTCCCGACGGCGGTTTCCACCACCTGGCATGCACGACTCGCGTGGGCCGCCGCGTTCGTCGCCACCGAACGCCCCACCGACCACGAACTCGCCCTGCTCCATGCGGCGAACCGCTACCTTGCGGGACACCAACCACCCGAGATCGTCCCGATGCGGGAACGCTCCTGGGAATTGCTCCACGAAGAGAAGGCCCTCGACGCCCTCAGCCGGGGACGGCTGTTCGCCTTGAACCGCCTTACCCTGGCGGACCTGCGGTGCGAACGCATACCCTTGCCTCTCGTTCAGTGGCAGATCGGCGAGGGCCCCGCCGCGCTTCTGGTCGAGAACCACACCACCGCCCACAGTCTCGCCTGCTGGCTGCCTGCGGACGGCACCGTCGGCACCGTCATGTGGACCGGGGGCAGCCAGCTCCCGCAGATTCTTGCCTCAATGCCGGCAGACTGGTCAGGTCCTCTGTACTATTACGGAGATCTCGACCTGCGCGGTATCGAGATCGCCGCCGACGGGGACCATCACGCCCAAGCCCTCGGGCTCGGTCCACTGACCCCGGCATCGAGCCTGTACCGACTGCTGCTGAATGTCGGCGCACCGATCAAACCCAGGACACGCGCCCGGATCATCGCCGCCGACCACGCCATCCTCAACTGGTTCCCACCCGACCTGCGTACACCGATCGGCGTCATCATCGCGGCAGGCCTGCGCATCCCTCAGGAAGCCACCGGCCGCAGCCAACTGGTCAACCTCGACCCGAAAGACTTCGACCCCTGCGGCGCCCCGGCAAGCCCTCAATGCTCGCCGGGGCGTTGATGGCCCGGCGGTCACCGACCACGCAGCACGGCCTTGCACGTCACGAGTGCAGCCCTTCGGCGTCTGCGGCGTCGGCGAGGGCGACCAGCTCAGCCTCGGTCGCCCACCGCAGGCTGCTGCCGATGGGTGATTTGGTGACCCGGATCAGGGATGTCACGTGCTGGGCGACGGCCAGCATGTGGCTGATGACGACGACCAGCCGTCCGGCGCTTGCCTGGGTGGACAACGCGTCGAGTGCCTCGGCCAGCGCCGACTGGTCGAGTGTCCCGAAGCCTTCGTCGAGGAAGAGCGCCTCAGCCCGGCCGCCGCTACTGCTGGCGTGTTCAACGAGTGCCAAGGCTAATGCCAAGCTGGCCTGGAACGTCTCTCCTCCAGAGAGGGTTTTCACGTCCCGCAGGCGGCAGGTGTGCTCGTCCCACACCTGGAAGTCGGTGCCGAACGAGAACCGTCCGAGGGACATGCCGCGCAGGAGTCCGGTAGCGGTGCCCAGCAACGTTTGCTGCCGCTCGTGGACGACATCGGCCACGAACTTTCCGTCGCCTAGGAGTTTCACCAGGGCATCGAGCCCGTCCACGTGTGGTTGCGCGATCTCGAGACGAGCGACGAGTTCGTCGTACTCGAGCGTCTTGACGGTGGCGTCCTGATACGTGCGGTCGGCGACCGCCTTGCGCCCAATCGCATCGGTGAGTGCCTCTTCGAGCGGCTTACCGCCGGTCGGCGCTTCAGCGATGATCGCGGCGCTCTTCTGCGCACACCGGCGTCGGACCTCGCCGAGCTGGACCAGCTGATGGTCGGCGGACGTCATCGCGGCCAGTGCCTTCTCGGCGACGTGGGCGGCCCACTCGGAGTGGACGTTGACGTCGTCTGTGACGTCGATGTCGGGTGCTTCCGGTAGCGACAGCGTCGCCGCGATCGCGACCTGTGCGGTTCGGAGCTTCAGCGCTGTTTGGCTGGCAGTCCTGGCCGGCTTGGTGACGTGTTCGGCGCGGCGGGCGGTGAGTTCCTGGCGCAGGTTGCCGATCTGCACGAGGTCGCCGTCGATTTCGTCGATCGTCTTCCAACGTTCGGCGAGGTCTTCCTGCTCGCGGGTGGCGGCCTCCTGCCGCGCGACCACGGCGTTCGCGGTCGGCTCGTCGGGCCGGTAGCGTTCCGGCACCTGCTTGATGAGCTCGACAATTCCGGCCCAGAGCGTCGCCAGTTCACGTTCTTCGCGGTCCACCGCGGCGGCATCGCGGTCGACCTGGTTGCCGAGGGCTTTGGCCTTGGCGGCGGCCTCCGTCTTGCTCTTGCGCAGCGCCGCAGCGGCTTCGGAGAGGGCGGCCTGCTCGTCGACGGCCCGCTGCAAGGCGGACAGGTAGTCGGCGAGGATCGCGTCGTCCTCGGATTCCAGCATGATCGGGCCGAGCTGCGCGGTGAGGGCGTCGATGGCGTGCTGCGTCCGCGTGTTCTGCGCCGTGAGGTCCTGTGTTGCTCGGGCAGCACGGGCCTGCGCCTCACGGTGAGCGGCAACCGCCTCGGTGACCGCCTCACCGGCCTTTTGGGCCTTCCGCTGCACGGAGGTGAGGGCGCGCTGCGCAGCCTTGAGGTCGGGTGCGTTGGGCGGGGCGAACCCGTCGGGCAACGGGTGTTCGCACACCGGGCATGCGTCGCCGGGTGCCAAACCTTCACCGGCGTGGGCGGCGGCGTTGGCACGCCGCTGGTCCTGGAGTGCCGCATCGACGGCGGCGACCTCGCGGTCAAGGTCGGTGGCGGCTTCGCGTGCCTTCTCCACGTCCGCGGCCGTCTCGGCCGCCGCGCCGTCGAGACGCTGCTTGGTGGCGGCGAACTCGTGGCGTTGCTCGGTGAGGCGGCGGGCGTCGGCGAGGGCGGCGCGAAGCTTCGCCAGATCGTCCTTGAGCCCATTGACGACACAGGTGCGTTCGGTCAGGGTGGCGTCTGTCTGCGTGAGCAGCGGCTGGTGCCGTGTGTCTTCGGCAGCGGCTGCCGAGGCTTCCACTCGCAGGGTGTCAAGGGCCTCCACCTCCGCTCGGTGGCGGTCGCGACGCTGCGCCGTGCTGATAATGCGTTCGTGCAGCTGAGACAGTTGTCGCACTGCGGTCGTAAGGGCGTTGGCCTGCGCGCCGCCGGGCCGGAAGTCACCCAGCTCAGCGAGAAGTTGCTCCCGTCGGATGCGCAGCGGGTCGGCTCGGTCGGTGAGTTCGTGTTCCTGGTCGGTGATCTCACGGTCGAGGTCGGCCAGCTGACGCAGTCGCTGCGGCGCATCGGTTTGGGCGGCTTTCGACAGGGCTGTCCGCAGCTTGGTGAGGGCGGCGTGTTGTTCGCCTGCGACCTTCTCCTCCTCGACGAGACCGGCGACGGCTGCCTGCGCTGCTCTGAGGTGGCCGAGCTGCACGCTGATTGCTTCCGCCTCAGCAGCGGCGGCCTCGGCGGTCGCGCGGGGGTCTCCGAGTGCCGTTTTGCGGGCGCGCAGGTCGGCGATGGCAGGGGTGAGCGCGTCGCGGTGCTGGCGGGCATAGTCCACGATCGTGTCGAGGATGTCGAGACCGAGCAGACCTTTGAGGATCTTGGCGCGCTCGCCGTCGCTGGCGTGCAGCAGTTGCTCGAACTTGCCTTGTGGCAGGAGGACCGAGCGGAGGAATGTCTTGTTGTCCATGCCGACGAGGTCAGCGACGCGTTGAGTGACGAACCTGCCGTGGACGACCTCGCCGCCGTCGAGCGACTCGAGCTTGTGGATGGTTCCGGTGGGCTTCCTCGACAGTTGTCGCGTCACCCGCCAGGGGCGCCCACGGGCCTCGAATTCCAGAGTCGCGGTCATGGTGCCGTCGCCGCCGTCGGCGATCAATACCTTCGGGGATGGGGTGTCCCAGGTTGGGGTTCCGAAGAGCGCGAAGTTGATCGCCATCAGGATGGTCGACTTACCGGCGCCAGTATCGCCGGTGATCCCGACGAGGTCGTGGCCACGGAAGTCGATGTGCTGCCGGCCGACGTACGAGCGAAACCCGGAGAAGGTGAGCTGCAGCGGCTTCATGCGGCACCGCCGGTCAGGGTGCGGAGCTGTTCCTCGGCCGGGAAGTACGGGTCGCGCTCGTCCTGCGCCGCGGCAAGGAACTCGGCCATCATGCTGGTGACCGTGTCGATCGGCGCGGTGCCCGCGCCGTGCTCGTTCACGTACTGCTCGAACGATTCGAGCAGGCTGCGCTGCAGCGGTATCTGCCCGGGCTCGACGACATCGTTGCGCGGCTCGGCGCCGGCGACGCGTTGCTGCACGTCCAGCACCCGGGCCTTGGCGAGCAGGGTGTGGACGCGTTGGGCGAGGGCGGGTTCATACGCCGGGGTGTGCACTGTGACCAGGCACAGCGCGTCGCCGATGGTGCCGGCTTGTTTCTGCAGCTCGTCCCAGGTGCCGTCGAACTTGATTAGGGCTCGGCCGCCGCGGAGCGGGACCTCCTCACACACGGTCGGCCTGCCGGGCTTTACGGTCACGAGGGCCACGCTCTTGCGTTGCCCGGCCTCGCCGAAATCGAGCGGGATCGGCGAGCCTGCGTAGCGTCCGACGACCCGGCCGGGCAGCGGCTGCGGCTGGTGGATGTGGCCGAAGGCGGCGTAGTTCACGGCGGGGATGGCGTCCGGGTCGATGGCGAACTCTTCGGTGGTGTGGCGGGCCCGCTCGCTGCCGGCGAGTCCGGCGCCGGTGACGTGCATGTGGGCGGTGAACAGGGTGACCTCGGTCCGTGGGTCCAGCCCGCCCGACAGGCCGGCGGCGATCCGGGCCTGCAGGTCGGCGAGCTGTTCGCGGTAGGTGCTCGACCAGGACTGGGCGCCGGGGACGGTGGTCATGCGTTGGGGGTAGATGAACGGCAGGACGCCGATCCGGGCGCGGGTGCCGTCACGGCCCGGCACGACCAGATAGTCACCGTTGGCACCGAGCGGCTGGCTGACGAAGTGCAACTGGTGCAGGCGGCCGAGCTTGTCGAGGTAGCGGTGCAGGGCGACGTTGTCGTGGTTGCCCGCGACGACGATCGTGGGGGCGATCGCCGCCAGTTCGGCGAGCCAGCCGACGACGCGTTCGATGTCGATGTGGCCGACCCTGGAGTGGTCGATCAGGTCCCCGGAGTGCAGGATGCCGTCGGGTCGGTGTTGCTTGGCGATGTCGATGATTTCGGTCATGGCGTCGGCGAGGTCGGACATTCGGGGCTCGTTGTAGGTGGTCCGGCCGGCATGCCAGTCGGAGGTGTGCAGAAAGAGCATGGCGATGTCGCCTTTCATCCGGCTACGTCGCGGCGCAGCCTGAGGCATCGGGAGTGGTCAGTGGAAGGCGCTGACGCGGTGGTTGGCCAGGTGGGCGAGGACGGCCTGGTTGGCCTCCCACCCGTCGGGGAACTTGATGAAGTCCTTGAGGTGCACGGGTTCGGTGCCGGGGTGGGCGTCCAGGAGTTCGGGGATACCGCGGCGTCCGACCACGATGCAGGCGTGACGGTGCCGGGATGTCAGCACGCACAGTCGGCCGGGGGTGAGGTGGAACGGTGTCGCGTCGATCCGTCCGGACAGTGGATGCAGGATCACGGTGATGTCGAATTCAGCGCCTTGCAGCCGGTTCGCGGTGTCCACCCGGATCCCGTGCGCTATCTCGCCGTGGTCCCGCAGCGCTCGGGTTATGGCGGCGACCTGGTCGCGGTGCGCGGCGCCGACGGCGATCCGAGCGGCGGTGAGCCGCCGGCCGTCAGGGGCTTGTTCGCAGCTCGTTTCGGTGCCGCGTTGCAGGAGCCGGACGGCGACGTCTGCGGTTGCAGCGACCGTCTCGGCGTCGGTCCGCAAGGTGTTGCGGTGCGGTAGCTCGAGGAATCCCCATCCGGTGTCCGCGGCGAGGTCGATCACTTCGTCGACTGCCGTGCGTCGGATCCCGACGGTTGGCACATGTATCGTGCGTTCGTCGTCGTGGGTGCCGGGAGTGAACTCGGAAAATGGGTAGAAGGCCGTCTGGACCAGGCGTGTGGCGCTGGCTGGCAGCCGCCAGGTCACGGGCAGTTCGTGCGGGACGATGTCCGGGTTGTTGCGCAGCAACACCGCCACAGCGCTCTGCATCGGGTCCCAGGGCAGGCCGGCCCACCGTTCCCCGTCGATGGGGGAGAACGGATCCAGCTGTCCCGGGTCGCCGACGAACAGCATCTGCTTGAACAGCGGCACGATCAGCAGCAGCATGTCCGAGCGCATCTGGTATGCCTCGTCGACGATGGCCCAGGGCCACGTCCGGGCGGTCTGCACCTGCGCCCACTTGGCGGCGGTGCCGACCACGACCCGGCAATCTGGCAGGTCATCGACGCGCGATGCGACTTGGACGCTGGGCAGGAGCAGCGTGGGCGGCGGCAGGTAGCCGTCGCGGGACAGCCGTCCGACCATCAGGCCGGGTAGCCGCGTCGCGATCTTGGCGACGAGGTCGTCGACCTGTGCGTTGGTCTGGGCGACGACCACCACGGTGTCACCGGCCGTGGCGATCTCAGCCGCGATGCGCCCGACCAGGGTGGACTTGCCGGCTCCGGGCGGAGAGTCGACGACGACGCCCCGGCGACCGCCGTTGGTGAACGCGGTGAGGATCTCTGCGGTCTTGATCTCCGCGCGGTCTTGAGGTGAGGTCATGACCAGTCCTCCGCCGCGTCCTCGACGACGGGCCCGGAGTCAGGTGGCGGGCCGCCGTGCGTCCAGGGGGTTTCGTCCCGCGTCGGCCAGGGCCGGCGCCGGACGAACGCCTCGGTCACGCTCGTGTACGTGACGTCCTCGCCGAGCACGGGAACCGAGCCGGGCTTTGCGGTCTGGCCGCTGCCCATCTGGTTCTGCAGCTCAAGTTCGATACGCCAGCCGTCCTCGGTCTCGGTGACCGACTCGATGACCGCCTGCTGGCCGTTGCGGGCCGGGTCGTACACGTGCTGGCCGACGTCGAGATGGACCTGGTCGGCGGTTGCCACCGTGACCAACGGACGCAGCACGCTGCGACGCGACCCGGGCACGCGGCGAGTCGCGTCGACATCGGCGACCTGCCCGGCGAACGCCTCACCAGTGAGCCGATGATCCGCAATCACCAGCGGGTCGTCGTAGGCGCGTTGCGCCTCGAACGCGGCCATCCGCTGTTCCAGCTCGGCAAGTCGATGGGCGCTGCGGCCGGCGCTGTCGCGTTTGGCCTGCGGTCTGCCACCGGTCGCCAGGTATTGATGAAACGAAGTGAACCGGTCACGTTGCTGTTCCCACCGTTTCGAAACCCGCGGCGCCTCAGGCACATCGCGCAGCAGGTCGATCGCCGTCCACACCAGCTCCCAGGTTGGACGCATTTGCTCTTGCAGCATCGCGGTCAGCCGCCGGTGAACGGCGCTATGCGCCGCCGAGGTCCGCGCGGCGGCCAGGTCCCGCAGCGCGGGTTCCAAGAAAAGCCGGTCGAAGGTCGGATCGGTGGACGGACCGGCCGGTGGGCACAGCTGTGGGTTCTCCGCCCGGCTGACTGCCGAGGCAACGTCCATCCCTTCGGGCGGGTCGAGCCAGGCCATCTGAGCTGCGAGATTGCCGTCTTCGAGATCGCTTTGGCCGGTCGCCCACACCGCAGCTATCGCCCGGGTCGCCGCGATCAGCGCGCCGGTGTCGGCGAACTCGGCCTGCTCCGCGAACCAGGTCAGCCAGATGCCGAGGTCGCGCACCTTCTTCGGCACCGCCCACGGTCCTTCGATCTGCCGTAGCCTCGTCATTCGACCCAACGTGCGGACGAACTCGATACCTGCCGGGTTCGGTACCCAGATCTGTGGGGCGTCGACGACCCGAATCCGCGCATTCGGCCCCGGACCGGTGACCTGTGTCCGTTGCGCGGCCATTTCGATGGGGAACAGCAGCTCGCTGGCGAGCCTACCGGCGAACTGCAGTCGCTCCGCTCGTTCACGTGGCTGCCGAGTGACGATCAGAGTCGGCCGGGCACGGTCGCGGCCGACCATCGCCGCGAGCGGCGCGTTGGTCTCCCCGGCCAAGGTGAGCGGCACGATGACGATCGGATTCGGCGAGATGTACTGGTGTCGGAAGACGGTCAGGCGCTGAGGGGTCATCGAGTAGGCCGCCAGCGCCTTGGCCAAGGAGGTCAGCATGGTCACCGGACAGCCCCCAACGCTGCCTCGCGCATGCCGTAGGCCCTTCGCAGCAGATCAGCCGCCTGCTGCTGGCCGGCGTCCGGCTCCCGCCGGCCGGTGGCCAGTTCGACCGCCTCCTTGATCGAGTCGATGCCGCCCAGATCTTCGCGTACCACTCGGCCCAGTACCGGCACCATGCCGCTCGCCTCCGACCGGCACACCCCACCCAGCTCGCAGGCGCCCAGGCACTCCGGCGAATACCGGGCGGTGACCTGGAAGACCGCCGCCGCGAGCTCCTGAGGATCGCGTGTCGGCCGACCGGCGTCATCCAACCGCAAGTCGAACGAGAGGTCCGGCGGCAGGAAGCGCAGCAGGCTTTCCACACTTTCCATCCGGTCCAGCTGCCGCTTCAACGTTGCCAACTGCTTGCGAACGTCGAGCAGTTCCGCAACCGGTTGATTGCTGAAGTCCTTCGGGCATACGAGCACGACCTGGTCCGACACCATGCCAGGGTCCAGTCCGGCCGTCTGCAACATCTCCCGCATCGCGAGCACGTACACCGCGGACTGTTGCGCGGCAGCCGCCACCTTGCCGGAGTCCGCGGTGCCGTCCAAGATGGCGAAGGACTTGATCTCCACGATGAAGAACTGGTTGCCGAGTTTGAACGTGATCAGATCCGGTTCGATCCGGACCTGCACGCCGTTCACGGTGAGCTGCAGGATCGGATGGTCGAACAACGTCCCGGTCGGCTCATTCGACTCTGCCGACGCCTGCAGGGCGCGCTGCGAGCGACGCAGCCGCGAGGTGATCCTGTCGTCGGTGTCGGCCGGGTTGAGGTCGTGATAGTGGACCTCGGCGACCGGCAGCCTGATGTGTTCGCGCAACAAGCGCAGCAGCTCAGCACATCCGTCCGCCTTCACCTTGGCCTCGAAACCCCTTCCACGGGCGATGGCGATGCTTGACATCTGGCCGATGGAGATACGCACGCCCAGCCCTTGCGCAATCTGCCCTTTGTCGATACCTGCGGCATCGAGCAGCGTGCGTCGACGGCAACCAGGGTTCGCCGCGAGCGCGGCGAGTGTGCGGGCGTTGTGCGGCTTTCGCGGCGCCGCACCTCGCAGAGCGTTCAAACGATCGTCGACGGCAGACATGTCATCCTTCGGAGGACGGGTCCGAATCTTCGCGGGATCCGGGCCGCCGGATGGGGGAAGTAGGATCTAGCCTTTCGTGACGGACCGAACTGCTTTGAGCTGCTGGCCCCCGAACAGTTGTTCCGCGTCGGAAAGCCGCCGCGCACGCTCAGCCGCAGCCTCACGTTGCTGCCGGTCGGATTCCTCGTGAATCTGCAGCTCCGCTTGTGCCGCGGCGATAAGCCTCGACGGCTCGAACTCCTCGGTGGAACCGCTGGCACCTGGGATGTTGTTGGTGAACGGCCACAGGAGGCGGATCGACTGCGGTCCAAGCTCCCCGGTGGTCTGCAGGTGGCGAACCAGCCGTACCGCGGCGGTAAGAAAGTCAACCCTGGGCGACAGTGGACCCATGATGCGGCGATCCAGCGGCCACGTGGATATCGCTAAGAGGCCACGCACCGCCACGAGCTGGTCAGCTGCCAGGGCAGCACACACGTAATACGGTCGGGAGTACGGCGCCGCGCGGAAGGATCGCTCCTCGTCGCGCCGAAGACTGGCCAGCTTGGTTGCAATCAGTCCGCCCGCGAACAACGCCTCGTGCGTCGCGACGATCAGCCGCGGCGCCGCAGCGACCCCGAGCACCGTAAGGACCTGATGGACCTGCTCGCGAACGGGGAACAACGACATGCCCGCTGGCAGCGTCGCCGGCGGTGACGGCGCCGACACCGAGTCGTCGGACTCCAGCAACGCCGAATCCCAACTCAGCTCCGCCGCCCGCAGCTCCGCGCGCAGACGCGGGACGGCGGCACGCTCGCCGGCGGCAAGTGCCTGGCGAAGGCGACCGCGAAGCTGCGAGATCCGCTCCTCGAGTTCGTCCATGGTTTCGGGCATGGCAAGGACCGTATCACAAGTTCCAAGTTTTTCCAGGGAGTTCCAAGATTAGTCGGTGGGGCAGCCACGCCGATCGCCACGCGAGGCCAACGGCCTCACCGCCCCCGATCCCAACCGCCTGACTCGAACAGCAGGGTCAAGAAACCAGCGGTGCCCGCTCCGAGCGGAGCGGCCCGGATACCAGGGATGTGACTTACCGCTCGGTCGTCTATGCGCCGTCTTCGCCGACACCCTCGACGGTTTGTGCCACGCCTGCCGTCGCCGCCCCGGGCACGTCTGTCAACGTCGGTTGACCATGGCCACCTCACCAACCGGTGCAGCAGACCCCGAGCTTCCTCGAAGGCTGCGGCGAGCTACAGCCACAGACCAGGCTGCAATACGCCATTGTGTCCACATCGACGCCCTGACGAAGCTGCCGCTCCAGCACGACGGCGCGCAGGAATGGTCGCCGGGGGCCACCGGCATGCCAGTCCTGAGCAGTTGAGATGTTCCGCAGGGCACCCGCCGTGCTGGTGTTCGACCTTCAACGGCTGGCACGAGCCGGGCGGTTGCCATGCCGGCTTGGCGTCGGTACGCCAGGGAGCTGCCTGCTCCCAATCTGCTCCCAATTTAAGGGGCAACAGCGGAGAAGCCCGTTACCGGTGATTCCGGTAACGGGCTTCCTGCCTGCCTATATTCATGGTGGGCGATACTGGGATCGAACCAGTGACCTCTTCGGTGTGAAGCAGGACGCTCCACCCACTCTGACCTGGGAAAACGCAGAACCGCAGGTCGGCGGTGGTGCCGTTGAGCGCTGTTCGATGGCGTTGGGTGCAGTTGACTGCCGTTCAGCGCACCCGGTTGCTCCCACCCCGCTCCCCCGGCCCCGCCACGGGTAAGCCTCCGGACGGTGGGGACGACGGGGTTTCGGCGGAGGGGTGAACGGCGGCGCGTACCTGGCTTTCCTTACGGGTTGAGTTGGTCGCCGGCGGCGGTGTCGAACGGTGGCCCCGCCCAGGCAGGGTCTTCGCCGCGAGCCGGTCGCGCACACCTTCGACCAGTTCGGTGCCGCGATCGACCTGGCGTTTTGCCCGCTGGGACCTGGCCCACATGCACATGTTCACGATGGGCGACCGGACCGAGATCACGCCGCTTGAGTTGTGGGACGACAAGCACCCGAGGGTGGCATCGACAGCGGCCGGACCAAGTTGGGCCGCCTGGGCAGCGGCGAGCAGTTCGCGTACGTGTTCGACTTCGGTGACGACTGGGCGCACCTGTGCACGGTCGCCGAGTCCCGCACCGAGCCGCTGGAGACGCTCGGCTTCCTGCCTGCCCAGCCAATGCCGTACTTCGGGTGGGGTGACTTGCCCGATCAGTACGGCGGCGTTGGGACGGCGACCACGGGGACTCACCGCGGCCGAAGCCGCCGCGACGCCCGCTCGCCGAACTTCCGCCACTGCTGCCCCGGCGGGGACCTCGTCAACGCGGACATTGACGACCCCCCTCCGGCGACACGCACCTGGACACCTTCACGCCCACCTACCTGGACATGCAACCGAGAGCGGGTCAACGACTTCACTGCTCAAGCCTGCCTCGATCATGCCAACACTCAACGCAACTGTGAGTGTGAGGGTGCGGTTCTGAGATCGTAGGAGCCGTGCTCCCGCGGGCCGCGGTCTGACCCGCAACGCAACCGGCTCAGTCGATGCCTTCGCGCTGATCTGTCGACTGTGGCTCGCGGGAGGGCCTGCTGTCACCGGACCGGTAGAGCGTGTCCCGATAGGGGCCTTGCTGCAACAAGGGCACCATCACAGTTCTGACCGCCCTGCCGGCCCGGCGATGGCCATCCGCCGTCCCGAGCCACCAGGAGACAAACGGTCCATGTCCAGCATGCCAAACACCGCCCCGGACGGTCAGCCCGACCCGGCCGGCGAGGAGGTCATCCTCGGCGTCGACACCCACAAGGACGCTCACGTCGCCGCAGTGACCACCCCACTCGGCGTCCAGGTCGCCTCTGCCAGCTTCCCGACCACCGCCGCCGGCTACCGCGACCTGCTGGCTTGGGCACGTGGTTTCGGCGACCTCCGCCGCGCCGGTGTCGAGGGAACCGGCTCTTTCGGCGCGGGCCTGGCCCGCTACCTGCGCAACCAGCGTCTGACCGTGATCGAGGTCAACCGCCCCGACCGCGCGGCGCGCCGCCGCCACGGCAAGACCGACACCATCGACGCGATGGCCGCCGCCCTGGCGGTGCTGTCCGGCCGGGCCGCCGCCACCGCAAAGACCGCCGACGGGCCGGTGGAGATGCTGCGCATGTTCCGCCTGGCCAGAGCCTCCGCGGTGAAATCCCGCACCCAGGCGGTCAACCAGCTCAAGGCCGTAATCGTCACCGCCGCAACGACGCTACGCGACACCTTGACCGGCCTGTCCAACACAGCGTTGATCCGCCACTGCGCCGCCCTGCCTGACACCGCCCCGACCGACGTGGCCACCGCCACCGTCTACACCCTGCGCCGCCTGGCCCAGCGCATCCAGGCACTCACCGCCGAGGAACGCGAACTCCAGCGTCAGATCACCGCCGTGCTGAACTCGTACGCGCCACAGCTGCTGCAACGTCACGGGATCGGCCCCGACAGCGCCTCCGCGCTGCTGGTCACCGCAGGTGACAACCCCGACCGGATGCACAGCCAGGCGTCCTTCGCCGCGCTATGCGGCGTCAACCCGATCGAGGCGTCCTCGGGCAAGACCCGCCGGCGCCGACTCAACCGCGGCGGTGACCGCCGCGCCAACGCCGCCCTCTACCGCATCGCCCTGACCCGATCACGCGGTGACCAACGCACCCGCGACTACCTCGACCGACGCAGCAGCCAAGGCCTCACCCGCCGCGAAGCCATGCGATGCCTCAAGCGCTACATCGCCCGCGAGATCTACCACCTGCTCCGCCGGCTCGATCCCGTAGATCCGACCCCACGAACCGCTTGACAGAACATAGGGGCATCAGAGCCACCTCTGCTCCCCGATCCGAAGCGCCGCCTATGTCACCTTTGTGAAATCTCGTGGCGCAAGAAATCAGTAAATGAACTCCATTCCCGAGAGACCTCCTTGTCGCCCTCCTGATACATGCACACCGGCGGATCGTCCGACAACGCATTTGTCATCCAGTAGACTTGGTATCCCTGATGCATTGCAAAGACGACAACGCCCCTTGGTGCGAGGCCAGGAACACCGCTGTCGGCAAGCAAATCGAATGCGTCATGCTTGATACCGAGAATGCCAGGATAGAAGGCATCCGTACCCGCAAGGAGAAAGCCGGCTTTCCTGCCCATCAGCCGAAGGAACTCAACGTAACGACTCGGTAGCGTGGCGACGGATTGATCCCTCGCGATCTCGGCTATCTCCGCCTCCGAAATACCGACAAGTTCGCCGGACGCGAACATGCCAAGCTCTTCTATGAGTGATCCCATCACTATCCCCAACTCACGTTCACTCGAATACCAGGAAACATTTCCCGGAACTGGTCAATAACAGACGAACAGCTTGGGCATGGCACCCTCTCAGAATACAAGTTGATCGTGCCTCGTGCATTCGGGCTGAGATTCGCGGCGTAATGCTCAAAGATCTTGTTCTCTGAATCAAATGGCCTCTCACCTGGATTGAACACGCGGCTTTTAGGTGCGGCTACAGAGCCGGGATTTGTGTGTTGCCCGCTAACTCCAATGCGTTGCCCAGACACGCCGTCAATATCATGCTGCGCAACAGCGACGTTCCTCCGACTGCCGACTCCATTAGCCGGGTTGGCACGGTATTCAGCAGCCACCTGCTTAGGTGTGCAGCTATCCCCCTTGCAGCCCGGATTGTTACTGGGCCGATTTCCACCGGCGGGCTTAGTGCTCTGCGTCGGCCCAGATTTTGTCGACTTGGGCGGCCTGGGCGGATCGGACTTGGGCGGCTTGGGCGGATCGGACTTGGTCCGCTTGGGCGGCTTGGGCGGATCGGACTTGGTCCGCTTGGGCGGCTTGGGCGGCCTGTGCGGATCCTTTTTGATGATCTTCTTGAGGAGCGCGGCAGCTTTTCCGATGAACTTGCCTAGGAATTTTCCGAACGCCTTTGCGAGTATCCCTGCACTGGCGAAGATTGCGCCGCTCTTGCCTATAGCACCGCCACCGCCGAGTCCTCCCCCTCCCGCGGAAGCGCCGCCTCCGCCCCCGTCGTTCGGTTTCCACTGGAGGCCATCGGGGTCAGTGAAGGTGATGGGGCTGTTGTTGCTGTAGGCGTAGGCGTTGAGGTGTTGCGGTTCGTAGTAGTCGATGAGGGGGTCGACGGAGAGGAACCGGCCGGTGGTGGGGTCGTATTCGCGGGCGCCGAGGTGGGTGTAGCCGGTGGGGTCGGTCGTGCCACCGACGAAGCCCTTGTCGTCGGGCCAGGTGGCGGGGGGTGCTCCGCGGTCTTCACCGAAGGGGGTGAGGCGTCGGCGGGTGGTGGTGAGGGTGGTGGCGTTGATGGCGACCTGCGTGGTGCCTTGGTGGTTGGCGGCCGTCCAGGTGAGGCCGTCGTTGGTGGTGCGGATGGCGTTGGGGTAGTAGCGGGTGGCGGTGACTTGTCCGGTGGTGTGGCTGAGGTGGTATTCGGTGTCGTCCAGGTAGAGGGTTTTTTCGGTGCCGGGGTTGTCGGCGATGAGGCGGTTGCCGTCGGGGTAGTAGATGTAGGTGTGGGTGGTGGCGCCGTTGGCGAGTTGGGTGAGGTGGCCTTCGGCGTCGTAGGTCAGGTTCTGGTCGGGCTTGCCGGTGGCGGTGCGGGTTTGGAGGTAGCCGCCGTTGTCGTAGGTGTAGTGGTTGGCGGGTTCGCCGCCGTCGCTGGTGATGTCGGTGAGGGCGTGGGGGCGGGGGCTGCCGGCGGGGGGGTAGGTGTAGATGCGGGTGGTGTCGCCGGTGCCGCTGTGACGGGTGTCGGTGGTTCGGTTGCCGATCTTGTTGTATGTGTAGGAGTGCCAGTAGGCGTCGGTGCCGCCGACGAAGTTCTGGCTGGGTGTGGTTTGGCAGGTGGTGGCGGTGGTGGTCCAGGCTTCGGTGAGGCGTTGCAGGTAGTCGTAGCCGAAGCACTGGTTCGCCACGACGCTGCGACCGTTGGTTTCTGCGATGCTGGTGATGTTGCCGGCGGAGTCGTAGGTGTACTGCTCGGTGAGTTTCTCGTCCCACGTGTCCGGGACGGTCTGGTTCTCGGTCTCAACCAGGTACGCGGTGAGGCGGCCAGTGGCGTCGTCGACCGTGTTGGTCAGGCGGGCCTGTTTCGTGCCGGAGGCCAGGATTTGCTGCTTGACGGCGCCGTGCCAGTAGTACTGGGCGCTGGCGAGGTAGGTGTCGAGGCCGGTGACGCCGGTGAGGTAGCCCTCGTCGGTGTAGGTGTAGGTGACGGTTTCGGCGGGGAGCCCGCCCTTGGCGGGCAGATCCGTCGTAGCGGGCGACCCGTTCGGGTTGTAGCCGTATCCGGTGGTGTAGGTGCCGGCGAGGGCTCCCTGGCTGGCGGGGATGGTGTTGGTCTGCCCGGTGGGTTGGTAGAGGTCGGTGTAGCCGGTCACGGCCTGGACGTAGTCGCCGGTGGGGTCGTGGCGGGTGGCCGAGGTGGGGTAGCCCTTGGCGAGGGTGTCGTAGAGCCAGGACACGCGCAGGTTGCCGGTGGCGTTGTCGTCGCGCAGTTCAGTGGGACGGCCGAGGGCGTCGTAGGCGCGGTAGAGGACCTCCCCGCGGCCGTCGGTGCTCGTGATGACCTGGTCGTTGTTGTCGTAGGTGTATGAGGTGTTGCCGGCGTCGGGGTCGGTGCTGGTGGTCAGCCGGTCGAGGCGGTCGTAGGTGTGGTTCCAGGTGTTGCCGTCGGCGTCGGTGACGGACTTCAGACGGTCGAGACGGTCGTAGGTGTAGGTCGTTTCGTCGTAGGGGCCGCTGAGGTTGGTGCTCTGGTATTGGCGTTGGGTGGTGGTGCGGCCGAGGGCGTCCTCGATGAGGGTGGTGGGGATTCCGCCGGAGGGTGGTTCGACGGTGACGCGGTCGCCGTCGCGGCTGAGGGTGATGTGCCACTTCTCCGTGTTGAGGGACCAGAGGGCGTCTCGGGTGAGGTCCTCGGTGCCGTCGTAGGTGTAGCGGCGTTGAGTGGGGACGGTGGCGTCGGTGAAGGTCACCAGGGTGCTGGTAGGTGCGCTGACGTTGTTGTAGAAGGCGGATTCGGCGGCGACAAGTCCGCGGGCGTCGTAGCGGACGTCGGAGATGACACGTTTGCCGTCGGGCGCGGTGGTCTGGGTTTGCCGCGGACGCAGGTGTCCGTCGTAGATCTCGAAGGAGCTGATCTGGCTACCGTTGGGACCGAGGGTCTTCGTCTGCAGGTAGTTGGCGACCGAGGCGCTGTCGGTGCCGTAGACGTACTCCTGGTTAGGGGTGTCGGCCGTGGTGCGCCCTGGCAGCCAGATCTTCAGCTGCCGCCCGAGCGGATCGTAGGTCGTCGTGGTGGTCTTGTCGTTGGGATCGACGACGGTGCTGGGCAGCCCGCGCAGGTTGAGGTTGGTGGTGGTGGTCTGCGACTTGGGGTTGGTCTCGTCGACCCGGGTGACCGGGCCGCCGGTGATGGGCGTGTAGACGGTGGTGGTGGTGTTACCTAGGGCATCACTGGATGTCAGGACCCGGCCGAGGGCGTCGTAGCTGGTGGTCCAGCGGGTAATGTAGGTGGGAGTGGCCCCGGTGAAGTCCGACAGGGCTTCGATCTTGGTGGGCAGTCCTCGGCTTCCGATGGTCCCGACGATGGTGTTGTCGTCGTAGTAGACGCGGGCGCCGGAGAGGGTGTCGTCGGGGCCGGGCGTCGTGGCGCAGTTGGTGGTGGTCGTCTGGGACAGTGGCTCGATCAGCCAGGCGGTGGTGTTGCGGGCGTATTCGACGGTGGTGCAGGTGTCGTCGGTGGAGACGGCGACGTCGCCGTGCTCTTCAGTGCGGGTGAGGGTGCCGTACGTGGTGTCGTAGGTGTTGACGGTCCTGGTGGTGCGCCAGGTTGCTGAGGCGGCGAGCCAGGTCATGTCGCGGGTGGTGCCGGGCTCGGTGTAGTAGGCGTAGGCGGTGGATGGCTGGGCGAGGTCGCTTGGTGACTGTCGCTGGGCGGTCTGCTGCAGCCACGGCGTCGTGACGGACTTTGTTAGTGGGATGCCGCCAGCGCCGTTGTAGTCGATCTCCTCGTGGAGCATGCCGGCGAGGTGGGAGTGGTCCTCGGTGACCTCACCCAACGAGTTGGTGATCTTCGCGTCGCGGGTGTTCTCGCCGGCGTCGGTGCGGTCGCCGTCCATGCCGCGGAAGTACAGGGCTCGGGTTTGCGACTGGGCCTGCCCGGCGATGCCGGTGGTGGTGGTGACGGTGGGCCAGCCGCGGAAGTCCGACCAGGAGCGCTTCTCCAGCGGGTTGCTCCAGGTGGCGGAGCCGTCGTTGTGGTGCCACAGCACGGTCGTGGAGGATCCGGCGGTGGAGTAGGCGTAGGTTTCCTCGACGTCGGGGCTGCCGCCGACGAGGTCCTTGTCGACCACCTTGGTGACGCGGTACTTGTTCCACCAGGACCAGCCCGGGGCGGGGGCGGCCGGCGGGTAGTAGTACTGCGGGAAGCAGCGCTTCGGGTTGTTGTCCGGGTTCGCCTGGGAGGCGACGGTGCAGTCCGATCCCTCGTAGGTCACGTTGGTTTCGCCGCCGGTTTCGTTGCTGACGCGGGTGATCCGGTAGCGGTTGACCATGGGGACGGCCGCGGACAGGTTGTAGTCGGTGCGGTTGGCGTAGCGGGTGCCGCCGAAGGTGGTGGCCGGCAGCGCCTTGGTGCCGCCGTCCTTGCCGGTCTGAACGATGGTCGCCAGCCACAGGGCGGCGCTGACGTCGGTTTCGCCGGTGGCCGGGTACTGGTGCGTGAGCACCCATTCGTCCATGTCGGCGTAGGTGGATCCGTTCCACGCCTGGGTGGTGACCTTTGCCAGCCGGCGGGTGGTCCAGAACGACGGGCTGATGTTCGTCGGGCAGGAGCTTGTCGTGCAGTTGAGGTCCCACGGGGTGTCGGGCCAGTTCGCGGTGATGGGCGTCGACCCGGACCAGCAGGAGGCCAGGCACCGGTCACCCGCAGTGAAGACGACCTGCATGGGTGCGGTGCCGGTGAGTTCCTGGCCGGCGCGGGTGCCGTACTCGATGCGCTGGAGCGTGCCGCCGCGCTCATACAAGGCGGTGGTGTTGGAGTTTCCAGCCAGTCCGGTGCGGGCCTGTTCGCGGCTGTACCAGTAGGAGATCGAGTTCTGGTGGGGGTCGATGACATGGTCGAGGTTCCATCGCCACGCCTGGGAGCAGTAGGAGGCGGTGAAGCCGGTGGCGCGCCAGCACGGCTCGTCGGCGGTGTTGCCGAAGACCGGCGCGGTCCAGACGGATCCGGTTTCCCGTTGGTTGGCGGTCCAGCCGGGCAGGCGGGACCGGCCGAAGTAGTACTGGACGCCGTCGGTGGTGGTCAGGCGCCAGTGTTCCCCGTTGTCGTCGCCGTTTTTGAGCCGTAGCCCGTCGGTGAGGTTCTGGGAGTTGCCGGTCTTCCAGCCGCCGGTGCCGTTGCCCGCGAGCAGGTAGAGGTCTTTGCTGGCCGCCTCGCGCCAGAGCACGTCGGGCTTGCCGTCACCGTCGAAGTCGCCGCCGGACAAAGCGATATCGGCGCCGTTAGGCCCGGAGGCGATCTTGGTGCCGATGCCGGTGATGAACCCGCCGGCACCGTTGCCGGTGTAGATCATCAGGTTCTTGGTGGTGGCGTCGCGGGTGATGACGTCGACCTTGTTGTCGCCGGTGAAGTCACCGGTGGAGAACATGAGGTCCTGGCTGTTGAAGCCGTTGCCGATCGATTCGCTGCTGCCGGTGATCCAGCCGCCGGTGCCGTTGCCACGAACCATGAACAGTTGGCCGTCGGAGGAACGCCGCCACAGGATGTCGATCTTGCCGTCGCCGCTGAAGTCGCCTCTGCCGAAGATGACGTTCGCGGTGCTGAAGCTGCCGATCAGTTCGCTGCTGCCGGTCAGCCAGCCGCCGGCGCCGTTGCCCCGCAGCAGATAGACGGTGCCGTCGGAGGTCTTGCGCCACAGCACGTCGGCCTTGCCGTCACCGGTGAAGTCACCGGGCGAGAGGATGAGGTCGGCGCCGCTGATGGACGCGACGGGTGTCGCCGCGCCGTTGTTGAGGAACCCTCCCGTGCCGTTGCCGCGCAGCAGGTAGAGGTCGTTGTCCGCGGCCCGGCGCAGCAGCACGTCGGCCTTGCCGTCACCGTCAAAGTCGCCGGGCGACAGGACGTTGATGGCGGCGTTCCAGTCCGCGCCGTCGCGGATGAGCTCGATTCGGCTGCCGTCATCATCGGCCAGCCGCCACGTCCCGGTGGTCGTGTCCCGCACCAACTCGGTCGATCGGCCCTGCCAGGACAGGGTGGCGTTGTCCTCGCGCCAGCACAGGTCACCGGTGGCGTTGGTGTAGGTGGGCGCCGGGAGTTGGTCGTCCTTGCATGACCGGTAGGACCGCTCAACGTAACCCGGCTCGTAGTTCCACCCCTCCCCCAGCCACGACGTCTGCCCGCTCTCACCGTTCGTGCGGCCGTCAACGGCACCGGAGGAGTAGCCGAAGGTGACGTCCGGGTCGAGGTCGCCCGGCGAGGATGGCATATCGAGGGGGTAGGAGTAGCTGAAGTCGCCGGCGGACTGCCCGGCCTGCCAGCTCGACGACTCCGCCAGCGACGTCCGGGTGAACGAACCCGTCTCGCTGTCGGTCCCCGCCGCCAGGGCCACCACCGCATCCGCCGCCAACGCGCCCTCGCCGGCGCCCAGGGAACTCACATCCCCGCCGCTGCTCACCGCAAGGTCCACGCTCGCCGACACCACACCGGAGGTTGTGTCATTCGTAGAGGTCAGGACTTCCTCGACACCGCAGCCCGCCGCAGAAGCCGCGGCCTCGCCCGCACATGGCGTCATCCGCACCAAGCGCAGCCGCGAAGCCCAGTCCGCCCCGTACGCCTCACGAAAGCCCGAATAGTCAACCTCAACCCGGACACGGGCCCGCGCGGCACCCGGGTCGACCCGGTCAAGTCGTAGCAGCACCGGCACGCCGGACACCGCGGACTGGGCTTGGTCGGCAACCTCTACGCGAACCTGCGCCGGCGCCACGACAGATGAAGCGACATCCTTCGTCAGACGCACCGGCAGGCCACCCACCCGGGTCCGCTCCACCTCACCGGCGCCCGGAGTAGACGCGACCTGCAGCACGGCCGACCCCGACGACGGCAACACCGCCGATCCAGGCTGCCACTTCCGGCCATCGGAAGGCGAAACACCGCGCTCACGCACCGGCAGCCTCTTCACCGGCACCGAACGGTCCTTCGCCGCCACCGCCGAGGAGCCACCACCTGCCGCCACGGCCGGCGTCGCCGGCACCACCGTCACCGCCAACAGGAACGCCGTCGCGAGACAGCCGCGACGCGCCAGCGCATGTACGCGGGCGAATACCGACGACGAACGCACACCATCGATCACTCGGGCCTCCCCAGGCGAGCAAGTGATCGGAGACGTTAAGTAGATCAACACCAGCCGTCAAGATCACGGCACAAACTATCACCACAAAGCCGACAAAGATCCATTAACCGACCGAGGCCTTCACTCGCAGTTACGAGCCTCGATTTGGCCATTCCGGCCTTACCGCCCGAGGCGGTGGGTTGTCGCCTGCGAGCGTGTCCGCCCATAGCGCCGCGGGATTGACCATTTCGGAGCCGCCGAAGAGGTCAGCGACCAAGTAGCCGATCACAGCCAGCGTGCCCTCGCCGAGCCTCCGATCGGCGTGTGCGACATCGGCACCTGACGACGCACAGGGCCGACGAGGAGCCGAAGCTCAGGAGACGGCGGTGGCACGAACGACGTCGTAGTAAATGATGCTCATGCGCTGACCGCACCACCGGTCGAACGCCTCGGCGTCGGCAGGCTGCAAAGCGGAGCGCAGGGCCTCCGGAGCCGACGTACCGACGCCCGATCGAGCCTGGAGGAGCTTGGCGACAACTCCATCGACCGGGTACTCACCGAGACGGTAGCGACTCTCGATGATCTCGCAGATGCAGAGGACGAGGCAGAGCACTCCGATCAGCACCTCGGGTCCATGACCCACAGCCCTGGTGAGCGCGGCGGCAGCGAGATCGGCCTGGCCGGTTCCACCGAGGACGTATTGGTTGAGCCGCCGACTCCCGGGGTGGTTCTGCAACGAGCCGGCGAGCTTGCTCAACCCCCCGGCCTGCCGCCCGAGCCAGCGGAGGCCACGGATCGCCGCTATTCGGCGGGATCGCTCCGTCTCTCGGTCGGCCACTGCCCTCAGCAGGGTGACGGCGACCGCGGGCGGACCATTATCCGCGAATTCGGACCAGGCGCCGGTCAGCAGTCGATCGAGCGTACCCGACAGGCTTTCGCCGAGCTGGCCGGCGAGGGCGTCGAGGCGGACGATTCCCTCCTGCACGAAGAAGTCCAGCAGCCATTGCCGCCCGTTCGCGATCTTGACCAGCTCACCGACGTTACGGCCGCTCAGACAGCTCAGCAGGATCTCCTCCATGCCGGTCGAGTACCGGAAGTCGGGGAGAAACATGGTGCGCAGTACGTCGTGGGGCACCGGAACAGTGAGCGACAGTGTCACCAGCTTCTTGAGCGCGGTGCCGTTCAGCATCACCACGTCGGCAGCAGCAACGACGAACTCCATCGCAGAGGACCTGAAGTCACCGGTCGCCCCGCTGATCAACTCCAACAGGGCCAGCATCGCTTTCGACGTCCCGAGCCGGCTCCGTTCCCCGTACATCAGAAGGGCGATTTGGGCCAAGATCTCGCCCTCCCCCGCCTTCATCATCTCGAAGACGTGTTCGGCGAGCTCCTCTGGGGAGTCCGAAATGCGAGTCAGGCGGTATGCCGCGAAGTACTCGTAGAAGCTTCGGTGGGTAAAGGAGTAGACGTCCTCGCCGTCGTGATCAGCGCCGATCTTTGTGAACATCCAGCCGCGGTCCCTACAGAAGTCGACGATCTCGCCCGCCACCCGGAGCCCCTCGGCAGTGTTCGGTATCGCCTCCGCCTCCAACGCCTGCGAGATCGCCTGCAGCAAACGTCCCTTTGTCATACCGTTGCGGTAAGCCTCGCTGCTCCTAATCAACTCGGCCACCGCACTGAGGGCAAACTCGTACATCCCGATTTCCCAAGGGTTCACCCGAATGCCCCGGGACAGGTCCCAATCACGCAGCAGCAGTTCAATGCAGCGACGATAGATCTCCGGGCGTCGCCGGGGAATGTCCTTCGTTCCCCGGTAAAGGACGCACACCAGCGCCAGCATGAGTGGGTTGGTTCTCAGGTCGTGGATCGACTCGCTGCCGCGCATGAAGTCGTCCACCGTCTTTTTCAAATCCCAGTGGAGCTGACGGGAGCTGAGCGCAAACCACTTTTCTACGTATTCTCGGACCTGGTCGACCCGGAACGGTTGGAGCGTGAACTCCGTGAAGACGTCGGGGTCTAACTGCACGGCCGAGTAGCCCACCAGACGGGCGGTCACCAAGAATCGGCACAACGGGAACATCCGCTGTGCCGATTCGACCACCTGCGCGATCTGTTTCCTGCGATACATGGGTGCAACCTCGTCGAGCCCGTCCAGGATGACGAGGGCGGCACCGTTCAGGAGCAGCTCCTCGACGAGCCCCGCAGGCGCCGGACGCTGGTAGACGGAAGAGAGAAGGCGCTCAATCTCACGAACCAGGTTGAATCCCGCCTCGTCCATACTGAGCTCACGAGCACGAAGATAGAAGGGCGCACCCCGATCCCGAGACCACAGCACCGCGAGTGCGGCCGTGGTGGTCGACTTGCCGGCTCCGGGATCGCCGAGGATCACCGCCTGGGTTAGGTCGTCGAAGAATTCTTCGAAGCTGAGCCCGAGGTCGTATCGGAATGGGCTGGACGGGATGTAGGAGACGTTGTAGACGGCGTGGAAGCTCGGCTTCACGAAGATCTCGCCGAGTCGCACCCGCCGCTTCGGCCCTATGTCGAACAGCGGTATTTGGCTGTGCACCTTACCGAATTCACTCTTGTAGCTGGTCAACCAACGCTCGGCCTCCTGCACGCTCGCACGCCCGGGGCTGTTGACCACGGCGAGGTGCCGCTCAATCGATTCGAAAAGGGACCTGGAGATCTGTCCGAGAGCCCAAGCGTGTACTGTCTCCTCCTGCGGAACGTCCCGCTTCAGCTGTCCGGCTACTGCTTCGCACGCCGCGTCCAAGGCCGCGTTGAACTTGGCCTGATATGCCACCAACTGCGGGCTGACGGGCACCCCCGTCGACTCCACCATCCATTGGTCGAGCGCGGAGAAGATCCGTTCGCGGTTGTGCGCCGAGGCCTCCAGTACGTGGATTGCCACCAACTGGGTGGCGTACGTGCGGAAGGTCGGCGAATCAATGCTCTTCTTCACCTTGGCGTAGGTCAGGCCCGGCGGAAGCCCCTCCAGCCCCGCCAGAGTGGAGAAGCCGGTGCGATGCGGGCCCTGGATCTGCAGGGATCGACCGAAAGCACCACCCGCCTTGACCAGACCCTTCTTAGTCAGAGCGGACTGAATCGTCTGCACGAAGGGCTTTACGCTGGCGGCAACAGCCGCCGTCAGCAACTTGACGACCGTGTCGGGGCCAACCGTCATGAGTCCATGCTGGAGCTTGCCCGCACGGATGTCGAGTCCGGTAGTCGACAACCGCAGGCCCGGTTTCTACGCACTCGCGACGCAGCTCGGACTACTGCCGCGCAATGCCTCATCACGTGCCGCAGCACCCCTGTTCGAGGCCGGCGTCGCAGACGATCGCCCGCCGGCAGCTTGACCACTTCGGGCACGCCGAAGAGGTCACCGGACAGGAAGCCCTTGTCAGAGGGTTGCCGGTGGGATTCGAGCCTCAGCTTCCGGGATCTATACCGACGCCACCACCGCGGAGCCCAGAGCCGTACGTCGATGCAGCATGGCCCTCGTGAGTGGCGTCCGCGGGCCTCAGGACGACAGCCGGCACGAGCCCGGCTGGAAGCAGTGAAACCTGACCACTTCGGTCTTCCCTCGGAGGTCACGCCGACCCGCTCGCCCGCATCACCGCAGGTCGGAGCCCTCTGCACTGTCCGACCCCGGTGAGCACTTCGGACGCGGTGACCACTTAGCCAAGCTGCACCCAATCTGCTCCCAGATGCAAGGCCAGGCCATCCAGCAGCTCCTTACCGGCCTGACCTGCGCATACTCGCCTGCCAGGCAACATAGAACGGCATCGACCGCTGGCCAAAACGGCTGAGCACTCCGTGTGAAGCAGGACGCCGCACCGACTCCGACCTGCGAAAACGGAAACCCGCAGGTCCGGGTGGGTGAAGTTGAGCGCCGTTGGGCACTGTTGGATGCAGTACAACGCCGTTCAGCGCACCCGACTGCTCCCCGGGTGCTCCCCGATCCCCGGTGCGCGACCGCGGCGCCGCCCGGAACCTTGGCGCTTCGCTTCGGCGCCTACCCAAGGAACAGCGCCGAGGCTGACGTTATTCAGCGTGACCGGTGCGCCGAGACACAGCGTGCACGGTCGGCGGCCATGAGAGTGCGGTGTTCCCGCGCCGGGCGAACGGGTTCGCGTACGCCCGCTGTCGCGGGGGTGTGTATAGCCGCCACCTCGGGGACCAGGCGATAATCCCCGTGTGCTCGCGCCGTATGGAGAACACTCGGCCTGGGCTCGCATCGTCCTGGATGCGAGCGTCGGCGCCTTCGCGGTGGGCGAGGTTTCGCAGGCGCTCCGCGTACGGCACGGCGCGACCCGTATCAATCTGCGCGCGGAGACACTGTTCCGGGCGATGTTCTTCGGTGGAATCCTGCTGCTACCTGCCGGACGAGCTGTCGCACCCGACGCCACCATCGGCGGCCCGTGGCTGTTCGCGCTCGGGGTGGTGATCGGGTGGCTCGGCCTGCTGCTGCGTTGGTGGTCCTTCGTGACCTTAGGGATGTACTTCACAGTAGTAGTGAAGACCAGTGAGGATCAGCCCGTCGTGGATAGCGGTCCGTACCGGGTACTGCGGCACCCGAGTTACACAGGCCTGCTGCTCGCCTTCGCCGGGTGCGGCCTGATGCTGGGGAACTGGGTCAGCACTGCCGCCGCGGTGGTCGTGATCTTAATCGCTCTCATCTATCGACTTCGGATCGAGGAGCGCGCCCTGGTCGCTGAGCTTGGCAACCGCTACCGAGACTTTGCAGCTAGCCGTGCTCGCCTAATTCCCCACGTCTGGTGAAGTCCGGAGTCGGTCGCAAACAACCTCGCAATATCAACTTGACTTAACGCGCTCGTCGCTTAGTCAGACCTTCGCGCTTACCGTCGTCGGTGTCGGCCTGGGCCAGCCAGTTACGCAGACACGACTCGGAGATCCCCAAGTCCGTGGCCACCTCCCGGATCGGCTTGTCCCGCAGCCGAGCCAACTCGACCGCGCGCTGACGAAACTCCGGCGGGTGTGGTGCGGGCATCCGAACTCCTCCCTCGGCGACCAGTGTCGCCTCAGCTCAGGTGTCCAGGAAACCGGGGGAAGCTCAAATCGAAACGGCCCTGGCGAGTGCGGCATCGCCGCATGTCAGGAACATGGCTGCCGGTGGCCGCTCGTCGTGATGAACCCCTCGCCGAAGCCCCTGCCCTCATCATTGGAGTTACGTCATGACTGACGCCGATGTGTCCGCACGGGACACCACCCGGACGGCCGCAGATGGGCCGGCATGGTACTCAAACCGCTTCGTCCAGGTAGTCGTCCTGGCCGCCCTGGTCGTGTTTGTGGTGCTGACCGTGTGGACGATGGCTGCGGCAGGCGACTGGCGGGACCGGCTCGCTGTCTACGACGGGGCGCTGGCATGGCTCTCCTTCCTGATCGGGGCGCTGGCGGGAGTCAGCGTGACGATCCCTCGCATCAACGACTTCCGGCAGCAGGCCTCGAAGGCCGAGAAGGGCCGGGAGGAAGCCGACAAGGACCTCGCCCGCGCCACAGGTCTGACCCACGAGCTCGTGGCAAGCGTAGAGATGGTGGCGCAAGGCGTCATGATCCCGCTTGGCGGCGAGGAATCCGTCGGCGGGGTAAACCCCGCCCTGGCGTCATTGCGGCAAAAGGCCCAGGAGGTCCCCCGAGCTGCGTGAACTCACCGAGCGCGGGCGCTATTGACGGTCATGCCGGCGCTGCGGCTTCCGAGAGGAGCTCGGCGAGTTGGCGGATGCCGGACGCCAGCGTTGTCGGACCGGCGCCCAGACCCACCTCGTGGCGCTCCGAGCGCACGACGATGCCGCGGACCCCGACGTTGCGTAGGGTAACCATGAGGATGTCGGTCAGGGCGACCCGCCCAGCGGTGGAGGTCGGCCGGGCGACAACGACCTCGCCAGCAGCGCCGGGCGTCGTCGTGAGGCCAGCCAGCGCAATGTGGCGGCGCAGCCGTGTCAACAGCTCGTTAGCGAGCGGCTGCGGATCACCCCGGTGGGGGAGGACACTCAGCGTCAGGTCGGGGCCGGACGGCGCCCGGCGACCGGCACGCAGCTCGTCGGCAACCGCGTCGAGCACGCCGGCGTACGCGAGGTCCCACCGCACGAACGCCCGCTGGGTGCGCCGCAGCCGCCGGCCCGCCGGCCAGGCGGCGCGTGCGACGTCGAGGAATGGGCCCATGACCCCGGACCGGTCCACGTACTCGACTAGTCGGGTGAGAACCGCACGGGCCTCCGGTGCCTCGTCGGCGGGCATGGCAGCAGGCGTCAGGTCGGCCGTGGGTACCGGCAACAGCTGCTCGGCGATCCGAGCCAGGCGCACCAACGCCTGGTCCTCGCCGAGGAGCTCGGCCAGCGCCAGCCGGATGGCGGGGCGCAGCTCAGGGTTGTCTCCCCGCAGCACGCCGACCACACGGGGGTACTCCCGCAGCCGGTCGGTGGCGAGTCTGGCCCCGTCGAATTCCCGCCCGAACCGCAACGCCAAATCGCCGAGGATCTCGTCAGTGCGCAGATCACCGATGGAACGGGGCACCGGCGCGGGGCGGCCGGTCAGTCGCGCGAAGTCGCGTTCCCAGGACGGGTCAGGGCGGTAGAGGCCGGCCAGGTGCCCGAGTGTCAGAGGTGGTCCCTGCGCACCGGCGGCCATCCAGGTCAGCGCCCGCCGAAGCTGGTCGACCGGGAACCGATCCTCCCGCTTTCGGGAGTCGCGAGCCTGTCGCGCGGTCAGGTCGGCCGCCAGCCGCCGATAGCGCCAGGGGCCGCTTGCGGGCCGCTGCAGAAGCAGCGAGTAGAACAGCTGCTCGACGGCCTCGTCAACAGGCGGTCGCTGGCCGCTGATCCCGTCGAGGTAGTCGGCTTGCCAGCGAAGGCAGGTCGTCACGTCCGTGTCCACGCGCGAAGCCACCGCATCAACCACCGCGTACCGGGTGGTCCGGGGGCGCTCGCGGTCACGGCCTCGTGCAGAAGTGGCGAACCGCCTGTCGGCCGTGCTCCAGTACTCCGACCACCGCGCGGCCTCGCAGTATGCCTGCGCCAGCCACTCGGGCTCCGTGGCCAGCTCGCGGTCGTCAAGCAGCGCGAGGGCGCGTGGTGCGTCGCCAGCCTCGACGAGGGCGGCGCCGCGCCGTACCACCCACCGGGCCCACATGGCGTCGGGAAGCGTGGCGGCGTCGTCCTCGGTGATGTCGTCGCCGCGCAGCACCCGAACCTGGGCGGCCAGGCGGGGTGGCAGTTCCGCCACAGACTCGCCGAGCGCGAGCGCCTGCCGGCGCCATTCCGCGTCGACGCGTGCCTCGTCGATCTCTGTGTCGCGGTCGCGCATCATCAGCCTGTGGTAGAGCGCCTCTACCGCCGCCTCCGCGGGCGACAGGTCGTCGCGTCCTTGCTCGTACCAGCGGGCCGCTGCCTCGTGGATTGCCCGCGTTCGCACGGTTTGTTCGGTGTCGGTAACCATCATCCTCAGCATCGCGCGGCGCACATCGGGCTGGTGTCGTAGCCCATCGGGCATCTGCTTGACCAGCCACACCTCGTCGGCCAACCGGCGGGTGAGCGCCTCGGCGTCGGCGACCGTGAGCGGGCCGAGATCGCACTGCGGCGCGAGGACGTCCCGGACGAGGGCAGGGGTGACCCGGCGCAGCACCAGGCCCGGGTGGGCGAGTTGGCGCACCCGGGGATCGCCGATATGCCCGAGGAAGCGGTCGTAGAGGACCGCGCGTCGCAGGTCGCTGTCGAGGTTGGCCGTCGCTTCGGCTCCGCCTGCAATGAAAGCGTTGCGCTCGGAGGGGTCGAGGCGCTCGAAGAACCGCGCAGCAACGCGCAGCGTTAGCGGATTGCCGCCGACGATGTCGGCCAGTGCATGCGCATGCCCGGCCGTCAGACCGAGGGCGCCCAGCAGCTCGCACGCCGCAGCGGGCGGGAGGTCGCCGAGGTGCTCGGTCAGTGGGTGCCCGAGTCCCGCAGCCGGCGCGACCTCGGCTCGGCCGGACACGATGACCCGCAGCCCGCCGAGGTCCATCTGGCGCCGGATTCGGTCGATCCACCCGAGAATGCGCCGCTCAGGGTCGTTCCAGTCTTCCCGCGGCGCGTCGTGGTACGGACGTTCGCGCTGCCACTCCTCGAACGTGTCGAGGACCAGCAGCACTGGCCGCGACTGCAATCCGTGGAGACGCACCAAGATGCCGGCGTCGTGCTCGAAACCCTGCGATCCGCGGCTGTCGCTCTCGACGGAGTTTGGGCCGGCCCAGACGTTGCCGCCCGTGCCGCGAAGCACCTCCCGGGCCTGGTGACGCAGAGCGGAGAAGTCAGCACCGGCCACCGGGTGGGCCGCGCCGAGCTGTCGGGTCACCTCGAAGGAAAGTTCCAGTTGCGCGTCGATCCGGAACTGCATTCGGTCGAAATCGATGACCACGACGGCCGGCACCGTGGGGTCGGCGACGGTCATCCCGTCGAGGTACGGGCGGATCAGCGCCGCGAGCACCGTAGACTTCCCGGCGCCGCCGATGCCGGTCACGGCCAGCAGGGGCAGGTCGGCCGCCGGGTCGACAGGCGCCTCGGCGAACGCCCGAAGCTGGGCCATCACCGCCTCGCGCCCGAAGAATCCGCGTTGCAGCAGGACGCCGTAGCTGGCGGAGATCGCCCGAATGCGCGCCTGCCGGCGGGCCTCGGCAAGGTGACCTGCGAAACCGCCGAGCGACACAGCCCAGGCCAGCGCCTGGACGGCCACATCGGGCGACACCGCCCTTGACGCCGCTGGCCCGTGCCGGACCAACTCACGCAGCGACTCCCCTGCCGGGTCGGTCGGGATGTTGTCGGCATCGCTCAGGGCGGTCATGATTGCGCCGCCGGCGGCCAACCGTACGAGAGTTTCTTGACGCGGTGCGCTGCGCAGCGTCCAGCTCCACGCGCTGCCGTCGTACGTACGGTCGAACTCCGGGGCGAGGACGGCTAGTAGATGTTCCGCCTGCTCGTCGGCAAAGTCTGCGACAAGTAGCTGCGGCGCGACCGCGCCGGACAGGGCCGCCCGCTGGCGTACCCGCTGCCGCGCCTGCCATGGTGGCGCCAACGGAGCCTCAGCCGGCAAAAGGCGGTGGGTAAAGTCCGCGCGCTCGGCGGCGGAGCGCCGCGACCAGGCTCGGGCGATGCGTTCGACGGCCGAGGTGACGGACGCGTCGGAGGGGCCTGTCATGGTTCGCCTACCGGGATCGCGTGCGGCAGCTCCGCGGCGAGCCTGGCAACTACCCAGTGCGCCGCGTCGTAGCCGAACAGAGCGTCCGCGTGGGCCTTAGCGAGCAGGCGGTCGGCCTCGTCAACGAGCTGCCAGTCGAGCGTGTCGCCGGGCGGCAGGAAATGCTGGGCGATGTCAGCTCCGGTCGGCGGCATAAGGTCCTCGATGGACGCTTCCATACCGAGAGGCGGGTTCCCCGGCCACCCGACGAGTACGAGTCGCAGCAATGGGTACTCGTCCAGCCGCCCGACGAGTGAGGTGACCAGGTCGCCCACGGCCTGCGGTACGTCGAGGGCGGCGCCGGCGAAGCCCTCGAGGACGAGCCACATCGCGTGTCGGCTGGCCAGATCCTCCCAGGTACGGCGCAGTGCCGGTGTGACCTCGTGGCGGACCTCGCGCGGTGCCGTGGTCAGGCCGTCGAGCCGGGCCTGCGGGATCTGCGCCGACATCGCGCCGGCGATGCGCCGTGCAAAGGAGGCGGCGTCGTCGGTCAGCGCATTGGCGAGGTCGAGCGTCGCCACGGCTCCGCCCTGGGACTCGACATACTCACGCACCAACCGCTTCGTGAAGCGCTTGCCGGTGCCAGGATCGCCGCGCACGATGAGCAACCGGTCCACGGCCGGGGCGTTCGCTCGCATGCCCCACCACAGGCTCGCCTGGGTGCGCCGCCGTCCGATCACTGGGTACGGGTACGGACTCAGGTCAACTGCGTTCACCAGGTGTGTCAGGATGGGCGCGTCGTCCGGCGGTGGCTGTCCGATCCGCTCGAGCCGCTCGCACCAGTAGCGGATCGGCACCGCGCGGTTGCGGTCGCCGGGCGACAGCCCGGCCGCTTGGGCGGCGTCCTGCAGGACGCGAGGTCCGGCCTGGTGCACCGCGACGATGCGCCACTGCTGGTCGAACACCGGCGCACCCGACGAGCCGCCGAGGGTATTGGCGTCGTGCAGGTAGCGCAGCGGCGGTACCCCGCCCAGCTGTTCGTCCAGCTTGCCGATCGACCAGACCAGCGGCTGACCCTGCCGTTGTGCACCATGCGGGTGGTGCAGGACATGGACAGGGAACACGCCGCCCGGCGGCTCACGGACCAGCTGTGGCGGCCCGGGAAGGTCGAGCGGTTGGGCCAGCCGGATGACGGCGAGGTCCCATGGACCGTCCGATGCCGTGATGCCGTCGACGTCACGTACGTCGAACAGGGCCGTCGCCCGTTCTAGCTGTGTGGGTGGGCTGCCCCAGTAGAGCCAGTCTGGGTGCAGCGTGGCCACCTTACCGGCCGGGCGGCTGGGTGTTCCGCCGTCTGGGCTCTCATCAAGGGCGTCACCGAAAGTCAGGGTCAGCCGATGCAGGCTGTCGTCGCTGGCGCGCAGGCTATCGTCCTCCGCGAGCGACGGCGAGCCATCCGCGTCGCGGGCGACAAGGGGCCAGATCACGTGGGCCGCGGTCGCCACGAGCGTGGGTTCGATGAGCACCCCCGTGCCGACCTGCAGTTCGTCGATGTCAATGCGGCAGACGTAGTCACAGGCCCGCAGCAGCCCGCGTCCGGCGAGCCTGGCGTCAACGCCGCCGAAGACCCCGTTGACGAACGCCTGCTGGGCGAACAGGGACCGTCCGATTAACGCCTCGATCTTGTCGTTGAAGGCCTCGATTCCCTCGGCGACGAGGTCGTCTTTGGCGAGGCGAAGGGCGAACGTGCGCAGGACCCCGAGCCGCAGCGCGGTCGCGAAGGCCTCGGCGAGAAACCGCGTCGGCTCCAACCCTGACTGCCGGCGTAGGTGGCTGCCGTGCTCGAGCGCCAGTCGTTCCCAGATCACGTCGATTCGTGCCCAGTCAGGCCGCACGGACCCGGCCAGACTGAGCATCGCCGGCTGGCCCGAGTTAGGGAGAGACGTCGTCTGGGTCATCCCAGCAACTCCGGCAGCATCCGGTTGACTTCGCGTGTCGTGCGTTCCAACGCGTGCGCCCAATTCTGCCGCGCGTGCAGGCCGGCGAAGTGCAGTCCGAGCGCCGTACGCCCGTCGGCGTCGAGGTCGACGACGGCGGAGCCGGAGTTGCCACCGAGCGTGCTCACGTCGTGCGTGAGCACCCACCCGCGCGGGTCGTGCGGGACCTGACCGGCGGCATCGACGATGCGGCCCGGAGCGAGTCGTTTGAAGCTCTTCACGCCGGCGAACAGGCGAACGAAGAGGTCGGGCGTGGTGGACTGCTCGTTCCCCGGGTAGCCGACGACGTAGACGCCGCGTCCGGCGTTGGCCAGCGCGCCCATCGTTCGGAGATCGTCACCGCGGGCCACCGTGATCGGCGCCGGGAACGGGCGCCCGGGAACGGGCTCGAGTTCCAGCACGGCCAAGTCGAGGCCGTCGAAGTTGAGGTTGGGCAGCTCGGGATGGACGTGCTCGTCGGCGCCCTGTTGCCCGACGGCGATAACCCGACGGACGGGGAAGCGCCGATCCTGCCGAACGTCGCGCACCTCGTGTCCGAAGTGAACGGCTACGCCTGGGTTGAGCCGCCCTTCGAAACGGCCATCACGACGCACTGCGGAGGGTGCGACGGCCCGAAGCACGTGATAGTTGGTGACGACAATGCCCTCGGCGACTGCCCAGGCGGTGCCTTGGTAGCCCAGCGGCTGCGCGGCAGGATCGTCGACCCGCCCGACCGAACGACAGACCGCCCGCACCGCGTCCTCTAACCGCGATAGCGGGGCTGCGTAGTCGCCAATCGACGGCGCGCGCACGTCGACGAAGTCGTCCTCCACGAACAGCACCGGTCGGGACCCGTCGGTGGCGATCACCGCCTCCAATCCGCCGACGTCGTCCCGGCCCAGCCGCGCATCAGGCCCGTCGCCGAACAGCTTGGCCAGCGCATCATCGGCCTTGCCGAGCAGCGCTCGCCAGCCGTAGGGGTCGACGCTAACGCCGGTCTTGCGCTCCACGTACGCGATCTCGGCGTCGAGCCGCTCGACGAGTTCAGAGCGAGCTGTGTGCGCGCGATTGCCGCCCGCACTCTCCAAGGCGCTGCCCGCCGGGCCGGTCGTCAGCAGGCCGACGTATGTGCGCGCGTCGGTCACGGTCAATCCCTCTGGGCAAACGACGCCAGCAGGTCTACCACCCGGTCGCGGTAAGCGGTGGCAGGGCCGCCTGTGTCCTCGCACCCGCCCTGCCGCCAACGGACCAACAGGGAGCAGGTGAACCCATCCAGGTTGAGACTGCGCTGGCACGCCGCCTTCGTCATCGCCGGCTCCCGTGCGTAGAGCAACATCCCGTCGTCCCGATATGGAGCGTGCTCCCCAAAATCCAGAAGTGTCAATGACGGATCACGGACAACGCGCGTCGCGGCGACCATCGGGGCGGGCCCGGTGCGGCTGACGACCGCAGCGTCACGTGCGGGAGGTGTCCACAACAACGGCGACCACAGCCGCCGGGGATGGCCGCGGACGCAGCTCATGGTCCCTACACGCCGCGAGGATCGCCCTTCCCAGCGACACCCGTAGCCACCCATTGGTAGGCGCGGCACGAACCTACGCTGCAAGTCGCCATCCGGGCACTAGCCGAAGCGGCGACGTCCGGCGTGACTCCCCGGACGCCGGACGCGGTTCGCCCGCCGAGCAGAGCAAGAACTCATCGGGTCCGCAGAAGAGGTCACTGAGCAGGAAGTCCTGGTCAACGCGTTGCCGCTGGGATCGATCTTCCAGAGAGCAAGACGACGCCAGACTGACCGACAGGCAGACGTAGAGACGATTGTCGATCGGTGAGATCCTCAGCCGGTTCGCTCCAGCCACCTACCTGGCACCGGAAGGAAGTCGGCGCCTTCGCGTCGACCGCGTGACCACTTCGGTGTTCTCTGGGAGGTCACGCCGGCATGCTCACCGGCATCGCCGCAGGTCAGAGCCTTGCGCCCGGTCCGACGTCAGTGAGCACTTCGGGCGCGGTGACCACTTCGCCAAGCTGCACCCAATCTGCTCCCAGATGCAAGGCCAAGCCATCCAGCAGCTCCTTACCGCCCCGACCTGCGCATACTCGCCTGCCAGGCGACATAGAGCATTGTCGACTGCTGCTCAATTTGGCTGAGCACTCCGTGTGAAGCAGGACGCCGCACCGGCTCTGAGCTGCGGAAACGGAAACCCGTACGTCGGGATGGGTGCAGTTGGTTGCCGTTCGGTGCCGTCGGACGCTGTCCAACGCCGTTCAGCGCACCCGGTTGCTCCCAACCTGCTCCCTCATCACGAGCAGCGATGTCGACCCCGGGACATCACGGAAGGCCGGCAACTCGCAGTCTGATCCGTCAACTAGGTCCCTGGTACCGGTACGAGTAGGACATGGTCGTCGACGTGCCGGTACCCGAGCCCTTCGTAGAGAGTCCGTGAACTTGGGGTGCAGTGCAGCCAGACCAGGTCTGAGTACCTGGCGGCAAGTTCACCCGAGGCGATGGTTAGCGCCGTGCCGAGTCCCTTGCCCTGCCAGGTTGGAAGCACGGTGATGGCTCCCAGATACGCAGTGTCGGCCATGAGCCGCACCCGCGCGCAACCGACTGGTTCACCCCCGACCCGCGCGACCAGGTGATGCATCCGTCCGGAGGCAAGGTGAGCGCCGGTGACCAGAGGTGCCAGTTCGGCTCCATACGGGATAAGGAACTCGTCGCGGTCGCGGGCCGGTCCGATGTCGGCCACCGATCGAGGGCGCGATGGAGGCGGACCTTGCAGGGCGAGTACGGGCATCAGGTCCCACCGCTGGAAGCCGACGACCTGGTGCTCGTCCTCGGCCCGGGCCATCAGCGTCCACTGTGGTGATCTGGCGCGCAGCCAGTCGGCTACCTGGGTCACCTGACCGGCGGTGGGCGGACCGGGCAACGCGAGGACCCGCCCGGTGGTGGCCCACAGGTAGGGCAGCTCGATGTGTTGACACGGCACGCCGGACACGACAGCCCAGTCGTCGCCGGCGGGGGTGAGATCGGCGGTATCCGCGTGGGCGGCCGAGATTCGCGCAGCAGCGTCACCCATCCGAACACCTCACCCCGAGCCACATCCCCGTGTCCACCCAAATCCGCAAGCCCAACGAGGAAGCCTGGGGCTAATGTGCCGGTAGCTCTGAAAACACCCGATTTGATGCGACCAGGCGGTCGGACGTTGAGCACCCCGTGCTTACGCACTGGCTGCGGCACCCCAGGACGGGTAGGCGTACTCGCCGCGCAGCAGCGGCACGTCGTACACCGACAGGTCCGACCGCGCGCATGCGCTGGAAAACCACGTTGATCGCGTTCGCCATCACCTTCAGCTCCCCTGCATACCGGGAGCCCTCCGGGGACCGGGCGTCCACGACGGACAGCCCGGTCCTCCGGGTCAGGGCGGCGCGGCTGCCCTCTACACCGAGCGACGCGTCAGCACCTGCCCACCATCGGCGAGGTGCACGCTTCATCGCCACCGTGGTCCTGGTGTCGGGTGCGCCCAGGGGCAATGCCTTGGTTCAGCCGGGTGGACCGCCTCGGTTACCACCATCCAAACAGCAGCGGAATTCGGATTGGCAAGCCCGAGTGGCCATGGCCGCCACCGCTCATCGGCGGTTGAGGGCGTCGCCGATCGACCAGCGCAAGCCGCGGACGCTGACGCCTTCGGGCGCCGAAGACTGCCAAATTCCGGATCACTAAGGATCGATTACAGCCGAGACAGTATCTCGGCTTTCTTGGTGGCGAACTCCTGCTCAGAGAGGATGCCCGCATCGCGCAACTGGCCGAGCTGACGCAGCTGTTCAATCGGGTCCGGTGCTGCGGCGGGTGGTGGCGTCGGGGTGGCCGGAGCTGGCTGTGGTTCTGGCACTACGGGCGGTAGTCCCGCGTAGATTCGGGTGTTCATTCGCTGCTGCTCGATCAATCGTGCATCCTGCACGGCCTTGTTGATGATCGACAAGGCGTTGCGTGGATCCGGGACGTCTTCTAGGATGACCCACTCCACACCGTTCGAGCGCTGCACCTGCACAACGATGTTCCCGACACCGCGGCCCTTCTGCACTATCGACTGGCGCAAGTCCACGTCGAGCACATGAGCAACCGGCACCTGCTGCGCGTTCGTGGACAACACGCCCTTTTCAAAGAAGAGCATCGTGGCCGTCAACTTGTACCGGCCTCCCCCGATACCGGTAAGCGGCTGGCCCTTGGCTGCCCACAACACTCCTGGTTCGAGCTGCGGCTGGGGTGGCGGCGGTGCGGCCTGCGGCGGGGGCGGGGCAGAAACGGGAATGCCGGTCAAGGTGACCACGTCAGGTTGCGCGTCTTGCCTCGTCACCTCTGAGGGAGCCCGCAGCGCAGGCAGATTAGTGGGCCCGGAGCTTGCCGGCCTGGGCGAGCGGGCGTCGTCAATGAAAAGCTGCCAGCCCTGCGGCGGCGCCGGCCAAGAAGGGTCCGGCTGCCATCCGGCCGGTGGGAGAAAACCTTCGGGTGCTGGTGGCCAGCCCGGTGGGGTGTTGAACCGAATTGCCATGAAGTGGAGCAGCCTTATCTGACCTTTTTCCGACCGATTGCCCGGTGAAGCCTAGTACTCCAGCCGGGGATGTTGACCTTGGCTGCGGGAGGGTTTGGGCCGGAGCAGGAATGAGGGCAGCCACCGTCGATCATGGACGGTTGTGTGGACTGACCATGACGCAGCGGTGGCTGCCGGATACAGGGTAGACGCCCAGCGTTGGCGGGTGTTGTTCGACGACCTGATGTTGACTGTCGGGCATCGTTTCCGCAGGCCGGAGCCTCGTCGCCGGGTGCGTGACTTCGTCCGGGGCTTGCTGGCGCCGTTACCGGCGAAGAACTGCTGGACCATTGCGGAGCACGCCGGAGACGCCGGCCCGGACGGGATGCAGGACCTGCTGAACCGGGTGAAGTGGGACGACAAAGCGGTCCGTGTCGACGTCCGCGCGTTCGTCGCCCGGCAGCTCGGCGATGCCGAAGCCGTGCTGGTCATCGATGAGACGGGTGACCTGAAGAAAGGACGGCACACCGTCGGCGTTCAGCGGCAGTACTCGGGCACGGCCGGCAAGATCGAGAACTGTCAGCTCGCCGTGCATCTCGTCTACGCCACCGAGGCTGCTCACGCGATGCTCGACACGGCCCTCTACCTGCCGAAGTCGTGGTGCGACAACCCCGAGCGTCGCACCGAGGCCGGCATCCCCGATACCGTGCGGTTCGCGACCAAGCCGCAACTGGCGTCCCGCATGATCGAGGCCGCGGTCACTGCCGGGCTGCCGTGCCGGTGGGCGGCCGGCGACGAGGCCTACGGCAACGATCCGCGCCTGGCCGCACGGCTACGTCAGCTGCGACTGGGCTACGTCCTGGCCGTGGCCTGCTCGCACCAGGTGACCACCGGCATCGGCACCTACCGCGTCGACGTGCTGGCCGCGGGTCTTCCCGCCACCGCGTCGCAGCGCGTGTCCGCCGGCCAGGGCGCGAAAGGTTACCGCTACTACGACTGGTCATTCACCGCTCTGTCACACACCGCCGACGAGCACGGCGGACACCACTGGCTGCTGATCCGCCGCAACCGCAGGACCGGCGAGCTGGCCTTCTACCGCTGCTGGTCACCCGAACCCGCCGCGCTGCACACGCTCGTCGCGGTTGCTGGCCGCCGCTGGAAGATCGAGGAATCGTTCCAGGCCGCGAAGACCGGACTCGGCCTCGACCAGCACCAACACCGCCGCTGGACGTCCTGGCACCGCTGGACCACCCTCGCGATCCTCGCCCACGCCTTCCTCGCCGCCGCGTCCGCCAGCCACCGCCACCGCTACAACCCGGCCGATCTGATCCCGCTGACTGTCAACGAGCTACGCCACCTGTTCAACATCCTGATCATCGAACCCACCCGCCGACGCTGCGACCCGCTGCTCTGGTCCATCCGCCGGCGCCGTCACCAAGCCCGAGCCAAGACCAGCCACTACACCCGACAAGCCCTCATCGAGCCGTGATCACAATCCCCGGCTGGAGTACTAGTCGCCCTGATGCCTCCCGCGACTCCGCCGAAAGACCGGTCCCAGACGGCGGGTGTCCACTCACCACCTTCGCTCGCACATTCCCGACAGGACGAACCGGCCGAGCTCCGCACAATCCGGCGTTGACCTGCCAGGTGACGGCGGGCAGACTTCGCCTGCAAGATCGCATGAATCACGGACGGCCTGCGGGAGGGCGGCGAGCCATGACTAGAGCGATCAACGCTGGCAACCTCGGCGCATGGCTGATCAAGTGTGATCCAAAGGTGTGGGACTTCCCGGGCTTCGTCCACGACGGCAACGACTACATCGACAGCTGGTCCCTGCGCGAGAACTACCGCAGCCACATGATGCAAGCCGGCGACCCGATCTTGTTCTGGCTGTCCGGGCGCCAATCGAGCTACCCGAGGGGTATCTGGGGTGCCGGGTACGTCACGGGCGAAGCTGGCGACGTAGCCGAGATAGTCGGCGACGAAGACGAGGTCGACTACTGGCTCGACGAGGATGCACGCATTGCGGTCACATACAGCGTGCCGGTGCATATCCCGCTGAGGCTCGACGCACCCGTGACGGACGCCGAACTCCGCGTAGCGGGAATCGAGGATCTCGAAGTCCAGCGAATGCCGGGCGGCAGCAACCCGTCATGGGTTACCACTGACCAGCTTACGAAGATCGACGCTTTGCTTGGTGAATGGCCCCAGCCACCCGGTCAAACAGGATGAGATCACCGTGACCGACCAAGGCGCTGGCTTCGGCAGCCCCTTGCAGAACCGCGCAGTAGAAGACGCAGCCACCAAGGCGGTCACTCAGGCGTATGAGGACGAGGGCTGGACAGTGGAGGACGTCAGCACGGAAAAGCTCGGCTGGGACCTCACATGCACCCACCCGGGTGGCGCCATCGTCAAGGTAGAGGTAAAGGGCGTGAGCGGCATCCGTCCGGCAGTGCTCCTGACAACCAACGAGGTGCGCGCCGCCCGGCACGAGGAGGAATGGGTGCTGACGGTGGTCACGCGCGCGTTGAGCAGCCGCCCTGAGATCACCGAGTTCAGCCGAGAGGACACTCTGGCCGCTGCGACGCCGTACGTCTTCCGCGCCGACCTGGGGGCTTCCGTCTCTACGCCTGCATCCACCTGCCCTCACTGCAGCCGTCCCGGCATACCGATCGTCCACGGGGAACCTGGCCCGGAAATGATCGCAGCGGCCAACGAGGGACGGATCGCTCTCGGTGGGTGCAGTATCAACGCCGGCCAACCAACGTGGACCTGTTCTGAGGGGCACAAGTGGCGCCTGGATGACCGGCCCCAGACATAGGCCTTCTTGTCGCCTGATGCGCGCACCGCTTCGGGTGCCACGCTTGCCAAGTTGCCGACGGCGACCATCGATGCCGGCCACGCGAGTCGCCCTACAGGGCCGGTACCGAGCAACACTAACGCCGAGCGCCACCGCTACTCGCGCATCGGCCGCCTACCGTGGTCCCGACGCCCGATTGCAAGGATAACCCCGATGGCTCGCACCCCCGCCGAACCCAAGCCTCTATCCACCGGGATCACCTGGAGCGGTGTGGCAGCCGTGGTGCTGATCAGCCTGTGGCCGGCGCTGCACGGCGTCTACTGGGCGATCCCTCTCACCGGAGCGACCGTCGCTATCGGCATCGGGGTATGGCGAGGCGTCGTGATCCTCGGCATGATCATCAACCACCTTCGGTGGCGCGACATCGAAGTACCCGCCAACGACGACCTCGCCTGAGAAGCGGAAATGAACTCGCCGACGCTGCACGGCGAAACTGCCGCATTCCCGGCTGGCCGTCAGGGCACGGTCACTTCGTACGGCCTCAACTATGGGCCAGCCTCAAGATTCGCTCCGCGGTCAGGCGGCCGAACGGCCGTTCGCCCGCCACGTCGCGTGATGATCATCCCGTCAGGAAGCCCTATACATGGTGACCTCCTTGGGTCCGCCGAAGAGGTCACCGAGCAGGAAGCCCTAACCGAGCGTGGCCCGTGAGATCGGGAGCCGTCAGTCCGAGGCCGCCGCTCGAATCCCATATCTTTCGGCCGCGCGCGCCTTGGCCTTCGCGGCCTCCACCTCGCGGTCACGGGGAGGCGCCTTCGTCACGAGGCTGTCCAGTAGTGTTCGGATGGCCGTCGTGACAGCGCGGACCGCCTCGTCGAACGCCTCCGCGTTGGCGGCGGACGGCCGTGTCGTTCCGCTGACCTTGCGCACGTACTGGAGGGCGGCGGCCTCGATCTCATCGCCGGTCGCAGGCGGTTCGAAGTTGTGGAGCACGCGAATGTCCCTGCACATGCCTCTACCATGCCAGTGCTCGCCGACACTGGCAGATGGGTCACCACCGGCATCGACGATGTTTGGCGCGCGTAACCCGATTATCGTGAGCAGTCGCCGACGGCCATGGCGGCGGCCGACTGGCGCTCGCCGCCGAAGAGGATGAACCGAAGATGGCTCCCCCGGCACTCCAGCGGATGACCGCAGTGCGCACATTCACCCCTGACTGACCGCTGCACGGCGATCATTTCGTCGCCGGGATTTTCTCCAGCCGCAGCTTCAGGACCTGCTCGTGGTTGAACATCTGTCCTGTGGGTTGAAACCCGTACCGCTGGTAGAAACCCATCGGCGAGCCCTGTCCCGGAACCACGCTCGTCACCAACACATCCGCGCCCGGACGGGTCTTCACATACGCGACGACACAGTCCAGGGCCGCGCGACCATAGCCGCGGCCTTGGAAACGCGCGTCGATCAGCAGCCGCCAAAGGTAGTAGCGCCAAGGTATGTGGGGACTACCAGGGGGAACGTCATCGCCGAGCATCACGAAGCCCACCGGGGCCTCTCCCGAGTAGACGGCCCGGTACCACGGCCTGGCGTGCGGAGTGGCTGCTGCTTCGACAAGCGATTGCTGGACGCCGTCAACGAAGGCCTCTTGCCCCGCCGCCACCCTCAAGTCCTCAATAGACTTACGATTGCTCTCCGTGATCACACGCAGCGTCACCGGTTCAGACGCCTCAGGAGTGCGACGGCCCGCCGGGTTCATGACTTCATCATCGCGCATCCGCACCCTGCTGGGAGACCACCGACCGCCTCAGGTCTCAGGGCTGGGCATCCTCAAAATCGGCTTCTTATCTACTGGTGCCGCGACCGCAGACCGGCCAGGCCTCGTCGAGGTGACCAGTTGAGGACATCGGCGGCTGACCAACGCGACCACGGACCCTGACGCCGATGGCGTGGACGATTGACCGGTAGGGGTCCGGCGCCGCCGGCTCACCAACGAGCGGCTTCCGATTCCTGGGCAACGGCCGAATCAGGTTGTCGAGGAGAACGGACAATCATCGCAGTGTGTCGATTAACTCGCGAAGCTTGTCGTCCATTCGAGCAGCACCGGAGCACCACGCGGGCATCCGGAGCCACCGACGGGCAGGGCTAACAGGGCTGCCGACGGTCACGACCAGCGGTACTCCAGACGGAGACCTTGTCCGGCGAACTGATAACGGCCGCGGCTCGCCGGCTCGAACGGGTTCGGCAGCATGCGGATTTGGCGGTTCTCATTCATGACGTTGGTGATCACGATGAGCCGCCACCGCTGGTTCCGGGCGTTCTCTTGCGCCGCGATCACCTGGGTCTCGCCTAGCTCGATCCGACCACCCTCGCCGAGCGTGGTCTTAACCTCGTAGTACCAACTGCCGCGCCGGCTGGGGATTTCGAAGTCCCAGCCCAGGCCGTCGTCACCGGTGCCGGGAAATACCTGCTCGCGGTACCTCGAAACCCAGCACTCCGGGGTGAAGTCGGCCCCGTAATGCCGCTCCAGCCACCGATACGCGTACCACTCGCCGGCGAAACCCACCCCCAGTTTCTGCAGGCTCGACAGCTCGGAGGCGGACCTGCCGCCGCCGAAGCCGCCACCGCTGGTCCGGGCGCCGCAGCCCGGTCGGCTGTCGATTTCCTGAAGGCCGGTGAACTTGCGAGGGGTGGTCAGGAATTCGGGCGTCCGGTCAAGCGCGTCGTCGAGAGCCGCGCGTAGCGATGCGAAGCCGTCGTCCAGGTCGAACGGCTTGTCGTCGATGGTCACGGTCCGTCGCTGCCGTTCCCGTTCGGCGCGTTGCTGCCGCTCCTCGGCCTTTTGGCGGTCGAGGTCGTCGTCTGTGAGTTCGAGCGTGGCGGCGTCATCGGTCGGGAGCATGTCGGCCGGCCAGACGCCAAGCGTCTGCAACCAGCGCAGCACATCCGGCAATGTCAGGACGGCGAAGTCGAGCGCTCCGGCCGAGTCGAGCGTCGCGCGCAGCGCGGGACCCGCCGACGCCTCATCGGTCCACGGCGCGGGAATGGGCCGGCCGTGTCGCTCAAGCCAGGCGCGCACGAGCTTGGCCAGCCGTCGGGCGGCGGTGTCGACCAGCTCGGCGTTGGCCTTCGCGCAGTCACTGCGGCGCGGCAGGGATGGGCCGCTGGTCGGCGGTCGTCCGCCCAGCCGCGCCTCGAGTTCCTCCTCAACCCGCACCGCCATGAGGTCGGCCGAGAGCACGTCGACGATCGTGCCCCAACTGGGGTCGGGGGCGAGTAGCTCGACGCGCCGGAGTTGCGGCCAGTCCGGCTGCGGCTCGCCGGCCGCGAACCGATCCCATCGATGCCAGCGCAGCCGGTCGAGCAGCGAGTCGCGCTGGCCGCGTGCATAGTCGGCGAAGTCCTCGGCGTACTGCGCGCTGTAGTCGATGAGCGCATAGCGCCCGCCCATTCCGGAAAGGGTGGCGTTGAGCTCGCGGACCGGGATTTTCAGTTGTTGCTGGAGTACCGCGAGGGTCGGAGCGTCGAGAGCGGCAACGAACAGCCGGTCCGGTTCGTGGCCGAGCCGGTCAGCCAGCGCGGCGAGCCGGTCCCGCGCGTCCTGCTCGCTCTCCACCGACGGCGAGTCGGGATCGAACGCCGCGGCCGCTTCGGCGTCCAGGTAGTACGCCAGAACGGGATAGAGACGATGCAGTACGGGCTGCAGGGCCGACTGGATGCGCCGTGCCATCGCCCGGATGTCCTCGGCGGTGACGTCGCAGATCTCGGCCACGTCATCGTCGCTGAGTTGGGCGACGGGGACACCGATCCGCCGGGTCCGCTCCGCGGCCCAGCGCAGGGTGCGGGCGTAGTCGCGCCGGCCGATGAGGTAGGCCAGCGGCTCCGCCATCGCCTCCAGCATGTCGCAGTCCAGGTCCGGCTCCGCTCCCTCGACGATCAGGGTCGGATGTTCGGCGTGCGGCGCCGGCAGCACCCCGTGCAGCCGATCCGGGAGCCGCCTGGTCTCCTCGCCGAGACGGACCTCGACCGTGACCGCGAAGGCGATCCGCACCCGCCGCAGCGCGTCGAGTGTGTCGTCGAACGCCCGCTGGCCGAGGCGGCTGAACTGGCTGCGCTGGTGTTCGAGCAGCGTCGCCACGAACAACGGCAGCCACGGGAGGACACCGACGATCGGCCGGGCGCTGGCCGCAGCCGTCGCGCCGAACTCGTGACCGTCCAGCAGCACGACCGGACTGATGTTGCTGGCGCGCGACACCCGGTCACCGAGGCGGCGGCGCAGGATGGCGGTCACCGTCTCGGGATGCGCGTCCACTTCGAGGACCCGCCACCCGAAATCGGCCATAAGCCGCAGTAGGCTCTGTTCGTCCTCCCGCGACGCCACAACTACCGGCGGTTCCTGCTCACCGCCGTCCGGCTCCAGCGGCAGGGCGGTCGACGAACCGCCGACGTCGACGACAAGGTAGCCCCGGGTGTTCGGCGGGAACGGTTCCGCCTCGACGCCGAGTCCGGCGCAGGCCGCCCACGCCGCCCGGTACGCGTTTTGGAACTGCGCCCCATGGGTCTCGGTAATCGCACCGCCGTGGAACAACGCTCCCAGGTGGCGCACCAGCCGCGGGGCGTCGGTGCCGCGGCCCCACACGCCTAGCTAGACGCCGGTCGGGGTGAACGGCTTGCCGGCCTTCTCCGCCTTGACCGCGGCGGCGGCGCGAGCCGTCACCTCATCGCGGTAGGTGGCGGCTTTGGGCCCGCTGCCGTTGTACGCGCGGACCGCCTCCGACCAACTGCTCACGTTCTTGCGTTTCTCGAAGAGCCAGCGGATGGCGGTGCGGATCCAGAACTCGTAATCGAGCTGGCGGGTGGTGGCGCCGACCGACGCCGTGAAGAATTCCTGCACAGCGGTGGCGAAGCCGGCGGGCGCTCCGGGCGCCCGGTACTGCCAGAAGTAGTCCTCCCAGCTGCCACCGGGGCCGGACAGGCCGGACAGGGCGGCGAGCTCGGCGTTCTCGGCGGCGCTGCGGGTCGCCTTCTTGGTCAGTTTGTCCCACCGGTTCTGCGCGGCGATCAGATCGGGCCGCAGGTTCTCCAGCTTGTACTTGGCGAACAGGGCGGCGTCGACCTCCTGGATCATGATGAGCAGTGCCGGACCGGAGGTATCGATCACCTGCCCCAGGTTGAACCGGGACTTGCGCGAGGCCGGGCCGGCCGGCGTGGGCATCAGATGCTCGCCGGCCGTTCCCATCTGCGATTCCTGAAACAGCATGGCCTTGACCAGGTTCGGGTCGAGCCCGGCCGCTGCGGTGTAGCCGAACTGGGCGTTGTAGTGGTCGGTCCAGAGTTTGATGAGCGGGTCGAACCGGTTGAGCATCGTCTCCTGGATCAATCGGCGGTTGAGCGTTTTCTCGCGGGTGTCCTGCAGACCCTCGAGCCGGGGGATCTCCCCGGGCCGCGGGCCGCCGGGCCGAGCCGCCTCCGCCGCGATCGCCGCTTCCCCGCGTCGCACCGTGGCCGCCTGCGCCGCCGCGCCCGCGCTGTACGGTGCGACGCCGGCGGTCACCGGCCGTACCGGAAGAAGGATCGACTTGGGGAGGTCGGTCTCCGCGGGCGGCGGGCCGGGCACCCGGACGCGCGCGGTATCACTGTCGTTCGCCCAGCTCACCACCGTGACGGTGGTGCCCGCGGCGACGGCGCCGGCCGGCGCCGTCGTCTTCATTGTGGTACCGGCCATCTCGGAGCTGACGTCCTCGGGCACGATCCGGCGGCGCACCGGCGGCGGCCCTGCGTGGTGGGCGTCGGCCACCACGTGTCCGAGCTCGTGGGCCAGGTCGCCGGGGCCGGCCCGGTTGCCGACCACGATGTCGAGGTCGTGCGTGTAGGCGACCGCCCCGATCGACCGTACCGCCGTGTCATCGTGGTGAATGCGCACGCCGGACAGGTCCAGCGGCACCGCGGCGAGGCCGTCGCGGTTGATCTGCTCCGCCACCCGGTCGGCGGCCTCCTCCGGCTCCGCCTCGTCGCGGCGGCGCCGGTGTGGCTCGAACGCGTACATCTCAGGCCACCCTGCTCAGGTTTCGGTAGAAGGACGCGTCGGGGCCGAGGCAGGCGGTCACCTCACCCACGCCGATCGGGTTCCAGTACGCGTTGCGGCCCGACTTGGCCACCGTGTTGCCCGGATGCACCAGGCCGACCACGCAGTTCTCGGCGGCGACGTCGGCCAGTCTGCGGACCGGTGCCCGCCACAGGAACCGGGTGTCCTCGCCGGTGGCGATCTCGGCGAACGGGGAGCCCTGCCACAACGACCGCGGATAGCAGAGGCTGGTGCCGGCCGCCCAGGCGCGGCGGCCGGGCCACGTGTATCGCCACGCCCGGTCGCGGCCCGGTTCCCAGAACATCAGGCTGGCCGCGCCGCACAGGTCGGCGCCGTCGAGCCGGGCCAGCTGGGTGCGCAGCCGGTGCGGCGCCTGCCAGTCGTCGTCGTCCCAGTGCACGATGACCTCGCCGGTGGCGATCTCGCACGCGCGGTTGCGTTTCGCGCCGAGCACCAGCGGCCGGTCGAGCCGGTGATAGTGGATGCCGGGCGCGCCGGGCACCACGTCGGCGACCGGGTCGTCGCCGTCGTCCAGGACGATCAGCTCCTTGGCCGGGTGGTCCTGGCGCAGGAAGTATTCGACGGCCTTGACCACGTACGGGCGCCGGTCCCGGGTCGGCATGATGCAGCTGACCAGCGCGGCGGTCCGGAGCGGGCGGGCCAGCGCGGCGTAGAAGGCGCGGTCGCCCGGCGGCAGGTTGGGTACGGGGGCCGGGGTCCAGCCGTCCGCGCGCACCGCCCGGCCCGCGTCGACCTGCCAGCTGTTGCCGCCGTGCCGCACGTAGACGTACCGGCCCTGGCCATTGATCCGCCGCAGCCGCGCGCCGGCGCGGACCGCCCGGTCGAGGAAGTCGGCGTCCTCGGCGAGCGACCAGTCCGGGAAGCGGTGGTGGCGCAGCAGCCCGCGGCGAAACGCCATGGTGCCGGCGTAGACGTCCCGCCGGAGCATCTTGCGGTGCAGCTCGGGGGTGAGCCGCCAGGCCCGCCAGGTGGCCGGCTCGAACCAGTCGAGGCCGGCCAGCGCGGTGATGTCGGCGTGGCCCTCCAGCAGCGGCGCGACCTGGTCGGACACCCGAGTTGGGCCATGCCAGTCGTCGTCGTCCCACAGCACGACGAACTCGCCGCGGGCGGCCGTGCAGCCGAGGTTGCGCAGCGCGCCGATGCTGCTCGGCGTGGCGGTCCGGCCAGCGGTCAGGACGCGGACGCGCGGGTCCGGGGGCAGGTCGACCGGGCCGTCCGCGACGACGACCAGTTCCCGGTGCGGGTAGTTCTGGCCGAGGAAGTAGCGGACCGCCTGGACGGCGAACTCGTTCCGGTCGCGGGTCGGCATCACGCAGCTGACCAGCGGCGTTCGGGGCATGGCCCGAACAGGGGGCCCGGCCGGGCGGATGGTGATCAGCTCGAGGGGCGCGAACTCGGCGCACTCCTCGCCGCGGCAGTGCGGCTGGTAACCGCCGGTGCCGCGCAACCGCAGGCCACAGAACCGGTCCTGGTAGAGCTCGCGGGCGCGGCGCATCTGCGCCTCGCTCTCCGCGGCGGGCGGCGGCCGCCAGACGTACGCGCCGCCGACCCAGATGCCGTCGAATCCGGCCCGGGCGGCGCGGACGTTGTAGTCCATCTCCCAGCACGGCCCCTCGCCGTACGCGATGTCGGCCGGCCCGATCGCGTCGATCACCTCGCGGCGTACCGCGTAGCAGAAGTCGCCGAGCGAGTAGAGCGGGGCAAGCGTGCGGACCGCGTGCCCGAAGCGCCGCAGCAGCGCGGAGGCGTCCCGACGGATGCCGCGCAGGTCCGGGGTGGCAACACCGACGCAGCTCTGCTCGTTCCAGGCCCGGTTCGTGCTCGGGCCGGCCAGGCCGGCGCCGGTGCGGTCCATCGCGGCGGTGAGCAGGTCGAGCCAGCGCGGCCCGACCCGGACGCCCGCCTCCAGCAGCACCACGACGGCGGCGCCGGTGGCCGCCAGCTCGTTGAACGCCCGCGGGCCGACCCCGTCCAGCCGGATCCGGGGTACGGCCGGGTCGGTGTGCACGGCCAGGAACTCCAGCGAATCCGCGACGGCGCCGGCCTCGCCCGCCGCTACGCCGACCGCGATCCCGGGTGCCACCGCACCACCGTCCAACCCGGCCGTCACCGGGTCGTCACGAGTGACGACCGGGTGACAACGGCGGCGTTGACTGGCCGGCATGGCCAGCGAGGCGGCGCGGATTCAGCAGGGTCCGTCGCCCGCTCCCGCCCCGATCGAGGAGCCGGCCCGGGCCTCGGCGGCACCCGCCCAGGCCGCCGCCGATCCGATCTGGGTGCGGATCCGCGACGGCGACGCGTCGGCCGGGCCGGCGCTGCGGGCCATGAGCGGGCCGTTCGGGCAGTCGTTCGACGGCGTCACGCTCGACGACGATCCGCGCGCCGACGCGGAGGCGCGCGAGCGGCACGCGGCGGCGTTCACCGACCGCGAGCGGATCGGCTTCGCGGCGGGGCGGTTCGAGCCGTGGACGCGGGCCGGGGCGTTCACGCTGGCGCACGAGCTCGCGCACGTGGTGCAGCTGCGATCCGGGGTGGGCGACCGGCCGCACGCACTGCTCGAGGCGGACGCCGATCGCGCCGCGAACGACGTGCTGGCCGGGCGCCGCCCGCAGATCGCCGCCGGGGGTTCCGGCCCGTCCCCCGACATGGTCCTGCGGCAGGACGCCGACGCCGCCAAGAACGAGCCGGCGGCGGACAAGTCGGAGTGGCAACCGGTCGTCCGGAGCGGCGGCATCGCCGACAATCAGCCGTTCCTGCTGCGGTACATCATGCGGAACAACCCCGACGTTCCGGCCGACCGCATCGGCCTGTTCTTCTTCGCTGGCAAAAGCCTGGAGCTCTACATCGGCGACAAACACCGCGCGACGATGACGCTCGCCGAGTCGTCGGCGCCGGTCCCCGCCGGGATCTACGCGGCCGGTTCCGGCGGCCACGCCGATCAGCTCTATCAGCGGCGAACCGCCGACGGCAAAGTCACCTACGACTGGTTCGCGGTGCCGGTGACCGATCCGGACCGCAGCACCCTGGACCAGGTCATTCCCGCCCAGGTCGAGCAGTACAAGGCGATCGCCCGGGAAACCAAGATTCTCTGGTACGTCCGGACACAGTCGACCGGCACCGGGACCGGCGAGGGCGGCGGGGGCGGGAAGACCACCGAGGGCGAGGGCGGCGGCCCGGCGGGCGAGGGCGGGACGCCGCTCCCCCAGTGGGCGACCGACATGCACCGTGGCCTGGTCGCCCGCCTCAACCGCGAGCAGGCCCGCATCAAGGAGACCGCGCAACAGACCGTCCAGGACACCGAGCCCAAGACGCTGCAACGGCTCTACTCCTTCGAGGGCATCCCGAAGGCACTCGCGCTCGGGACATCCGGGGAGCGCCCCAGCGAACAGGTCACCGTGGACCGGCCCAAGGACAAGGACAAGCCGGCCGAGGTGTCCGGCGTCGTCCCGCTGGTGGAACGGGACGAGGTCGACGACGCGTGGGAGCGGATCGTCACGGCGGCCCGCCTGCTCTACGCCAACCGGCCGGCGCGGCCCGGCGACGCCGAGGCCGACGCGCCGATGGGCATCCCGGGCGAGGACCCCGCCGACCCGGAGACCGTCGCCCCGAACAAGGCCGCCTATCCGTCACAGATCCACAACTACGGACCACCGATCGGTGTCGTCGGCACGCCGCAGCACTTCGCCATGGAGCTGAACTGGTCGATCGAGGGTCAGTGGGGCGTTTTCGGGCCGATGGCGCTGCGCGGCTACCACTGGCGCATCTTCCGGATCCGCGACAAGACCGGCACCGACGTACGCGAAGAAGGCCGGAAGGTCGGGGTCGGCGAGGGGCCCGGTGCCGTGATCCGGCACGGGTTCGGCGACATCGGGGAGGACCTCGACTCGACCACGATCGGCGAGTACGCCGTGATGGGCGACCTGGTGGCGCTCGACGCGATCCTGCGCGGCGCCGGCACGCTGGTCAAGAGCTACGTGTCGCTGGTGACCCAGCCGCAGAACGAGCGCGCCGTCGAGTTCGGGGCGCCCGGGACGTACGTCATCGTCTGTGTCAGCTCTCAGGTGCCGGTGAAGCCCACCGAGGACATCCCCGATCCGGTCGTACGGGCGCCGAGCGTCGCGACGTACCTGCTGCGGGTGGAGAACAAGAAGGATCTGGCGCAGACCAGCGTCGAGGCGACCGACCTGAAGGCGGCCGAGGCCGAGCTGGTCGACCTCGCCGACAAGGCGAGCGCCGCCCCGGAGGAGGAGAAGGAGCAGGCCGAGGCGGAGGTGAGGGCGCAGCAGGCCGAGATTGAGCGGCTCCGCGAGGCCGACCGGGCGGACCTGCCCGGCCACCTGTCCTCGAGCATCGCCACCAGCGAGAAGCAGATCGACGTCCTGAAGCGGCTGATCGCCTTGCAGGCCACCGGCACCGCGCCGGCCACCTGGACGGACTTCGAGGCCCGGGTGACCCGGGTCGGGCTGGAGCTGCAGCACATCCCGGCGGAGGAGGCTCTCCGGCAGGTCACCGCGGCGCTCGACCAGCTGAAGGTCCAGCAGCGGATGATGCTGGAGGTCACCGACCTCAAGACGGTGACCTACCGGCCGCACGTCGCGTTCGTGCCGGACGCCGACGGCCGGGTGCTGCCGGTGATGATGATGCTCGGCGAGCACACCGCCAGCACCGACCGGCGGCAACGCTGGGTGCTGATCGACGTTTCGGTGCCCGGTCACCGCGATCGTTACGAGGGCACGAGCGGTCGCGGCGGCGCCGCCGGCACGGCCGAGGCGATCACCAACGCTTTCGAGGACTTCGCCGGCAAGATTCCGTACGGGCGGGGCGAGGTCGGCGTACGGCTGCCCGACGCGCTCCTGGATCTCATCCAGGGCCAGACCGTGCCGAACCGGTACCGCGCTCATCCCGACATGAGCACCCGCTTCTGGCAGCGGCTCGAGAGCCTGGCCACCGCGGCCTCGATCGCCGCCCTCGTGGTGTCCGGGCCGGCGGGCGTCGCGCTCGGCGTGGTGGGCGGGCTGGCCGGCGGCGCGATCGCCGCGCACCGCATCCACCAGCGGGTGTCCGGCGGATATTTCGAGTGGGATCTGCAGACGGCCCTCGACGTGACCGCGATCGTGGCGGCCGTGCTGCCGGGGCTGGGGGCCGCCGCGGGCCGGGTACCGGCCGGATCCCGGTTCGCGCGGACCGCGGACTGGATACAGAACGGCATCGAGATCTACGGATACGTGCAGTTGGCCGGCACGTTCGTGCTCATTCCGGAGTCGTTGTACCGGCAGATCAAGGCGATCGAGGACGATCCGAAGCTGTCGCCGGGCGAGAAGGCGGCCAAGCGCGCCGAGGCGTTCCTCGACTCGACCCGGGACATGGTGGTGGCGGCCGCGACCGCGGCCCAGATGATCGAGCACGCGACCGCCGGGCCGCGACCGCCGCGCCCGGCCGCGCCGGAGAATCCGCCCGTCGAGACCCAAAAGCCCCCTCGCCCACCCGAGGAGACAACGCCACCGGCGCCCATCGAGGAACCGAAGCCACCGGCGCAGGCCGAAGAGCCGAAGCAGCCGAGGCAGCCGAAGCCATCGGCGCCGGCCGAAGAGCCCAAGCCACCGCCGGAGGTCGCGGGGCAGGACGTCGTACGGGAGTCCATCGAGGAGGGCATGGTCCTCATGGCTCCCGAGGGGCAGACCCTCAGCAGCCGGGTCGCGACGGACCTGTTCGTCAGCGCCGCGCACAGCACCCCGTACGCCGAGGTCGCGCTGCTCTACAACCTCGACGGCGGCGACTACGTCGTGGTGATCGGCAACGAGCGCAGCGTACGGCTCGGCGAGTCGAACCCGAACTGGCAGGAGATCCTGCCGGAGCGCTCCCGGACCGGCCGCTGGGTGATGCGGGAGCACAGCCACGCCGCCGACCGGACGACCGGCTACGTCTCGTTCGAGCGGCGCTGGCCGAGCGGCGCCGACGGCGACTTCCTCGTCCTGGTCGACGAGGCCAGGGCCACCGGCGAGACCGCGGTCGGCAAGATCCGGCTGCGTACGCCCGAGGGCGAGCAGGTGACCACCTACAAGTACCACCCCAAGACCGCGCGGCCGTACGAGGTGGACGTCGCCCTGCCCGGCAACCGTCGGTACGCGCGCCGGTACGCGAACATCGAGGACTACCAGGCCGACCTCGCCGAGAAGACCGGACAGCCCCAGGGTCCGGTGCCCGAGGACTTCCCCGGGGCCAAGCGTGGCCCGGCCGGCCCGGAACGCCCGCCCGCGGCCGACATCCCGGAACCGGCTCGCGCGCCGGGGCAGGCCGAGGCGCCGGCCCGCACCCGCCAGCAGGAGCTCACCGCCCGGGAGAAGGCCGCCCAGGACGCCCTGGCCAGCGGCAACACCGAGCTCAGCAGCGAGGCCACAGCCCGGCTGCGGCAGTTCCAGGAGCAGCTCGCCGCCGGGTTCGAGGGCACCGGCTTCGACGTCAAGCAGATCGCCCGGCTCCTCGACGCCGGCGTGACGCCCGACCAGGTCCGCGCGCTGCGCACCTGGCTCGGCGAGAGCGCCGGCGCCTACCTCGACCGGCGCAGTCTGAGCCGGGCCGACCTCGAGGTGCTCGGCCGGGCCGCGGAACAGCTGGCGCCGTTGCTGGGCAACCCGGACGTCGACGCCGGGCTGGCCCGGATGGCCCGGCCGGGCGGTGACCGCAAGGTCGGGCCGTTGAAGATCGCCAAACGGCTGGCCGAGGTCCCGCCGGCCAAGCTGCCCACCCTGCTGCGCATCTTCGCGGATCCGCTGTTCCCGGTCCGCGGCCTGCAGGACCGGCACTACGACCTGCTCCGCGAACCGAACGTCATCGATCTCATCGGCCAGTACGGCGCGACGCTGTGGCGCCAGATGAACCTCCCCCAGGACTACCAGGTGCGCGAGCAGGCCCTGCGCGCGCTGGCCGACAAGGTCGCGGCGAACCCGGCCGGCGGCCCCGACCTGGTCCAGGCGGTCCTCGACGCCAAGACGGCCCGGGCGATGGCGACCGTCGTCGAGCTGCCGCCGCCCCAGCGCAAGGTGTCACCGCGCCGCGGCGGCATCGACCTGGCGGAGGCGCCGGGGACCGCCGAGTGGGAGACCGCGCTGCTGCAAGCCGGCGAGTTCGCCCGGGACCATCCGGAGTGGCTGGCCCAGGCCATGCAGCCGCAGCGGGGCGGGATCCCGGCCCGGACCCAGGCCGAGGTCGAGGCGCTGCTGGCCCGCACGTACATGGCGGAGGCCCGCGCCCGGCGGCAGTACTACGACTATCTGAGCCACGACGACAAGCTCGTCCTGCTGCGCAACTTCGTCGAGCTGACCCGGCAGCTCGGCTGGGAGGGGCGGTTGCAGACCTGGGCCAACCGGGCCTCCGGCGCGGTGAGCGAGGGGTTGTTCCTGCCCGAGGGCGCGCGCCCGCAGATTCGGCTGCCGCACCCGGGCGAGGCGCCGAACAAGCCCACGATCATCGACTACGAGCTGCCGGCCGACAAGCGAGTCGTGCCGGACCGGCGCAACTTCGTGGAGCAGAAGTCCGACGCGCTCAGCGCTCCGTCCAGCCGGGGCGTCGACGCCGGCGACGTGGCCTTGGCCCGCAAGTACGTCGGGGACGCGCGCGACGACGCGCCGGGCGTGGCGGCGGCGCCCGCGAACACCCGGCCCGGCTTCGAGGCGCCGGGCGGCGGCGTCCACATGATCGAGTTCGTCCGCACGCCGAACGACGTCACCATGGAGGCCATGCTGGACGTCCTGCTGGCGCCGGACTCGCCGTTCGAGGCGGCCAAGTTCGGCGACGGACCCTGGGTCACGAAGGCCGCGTGGCAGGCCCGGCAGCCGGTGATCGCCTCGCCGCGCTGAACGGTCACGGCTAAAGCAATCGGCACAGTTTCATATGCGCCCCCGGCAGGCGACAACCTCGAAAAGCCCGCTCGCGTACGGCTCAGCCAGCATCAGCGACGGCTCGAACGGGCGCAGGCCGGGCGTCAGGACCGTGTCGTATCCGGCGAGCACCGCCTCGAGCTGTTCGAGGCGCGGCCGCGGGTCGCTCCAGAAGCGGGCGTGCACCGACACGAACAGCGGCGGCTGCCGGGCGGCGAGGTGGGCGGCCGCGGCGGACAGCACCTCCGCCTCGGCGCCCTCAATGTCGATCTTGACTAGGCCGAGTTCGTCGTCGGCGATGCCGTCGAGCACCTCGGCGAGACCCACCGAACTCACCTCCCATCCGACGGGCGACTCGGCGAACAGCAGGCTGGACATCGAGTCGCCGCCGCCGGCCGACGTGCGGTTGCCCAGCCGCACCGAGCCGGCCGCCGCCCCGACGGCGGCCGGCGACACCTGTACGAGGCCGGCCAGCTCCGGGTTGCGGGCCAGGTTGGCGAGCAGCTCGGCCCGGGCCACCGGATCCGGCTCGAACGCGTGGCTGCGCGCGCCGATCGCCGCCGCGTACAGCGTCAGCGGGCCGATCCACGCGCCCACGTCGACCAGCACGGAACCGGGCGTCAGGAAGCGATCGAGCACGCCGTACGAATCCGGCTCCCAGTCGCCCGCGATGACCCGCCGCCAGAACGCGTCGTGGCCGCCGCCCACCCGGAACCGCGCGCTGCCGACCGTGACGTCCATCCGTCAGCCTCGCCGCAGCCGGTCCGGCAGCGGGCAGGTACCGCCGATGCGGCGGTACTCGCGGCGGACCGCGGCCAGCAGATGCGGGTCGCCGACCGGTACGTCGTCGTCGAGCGCGAGCAGGCTTGCGTGCAGCGCCGCGTTGCGAATCGCGCCGCCGGTCTGCGGGCAGCGGCGGGCGATCTCGGTGAGCGTCTCGTCGGTGACCGTGTTGTCGTCCGGCAGGTGCGTGCTCCAGATCAGCCAGCGCTGCTCGGCGGTCGGCGGCAGGAAGTCCACCGTGACGTCGATCCGCCGTTGGAAGGCCGGGTCGATGCGCCCAGCCGCGTTGCTGGTCACGATCAGGACGCCGGCGAACGACTCGAGCCGCTGCAACAGGAAGTTCGTCTCCAGGTTCGCGTAGCGGTCGTGCGCGTCGCCGACGTCGGTGCGCCGGGCCAGCAGCGAGTCGCCCTCGTCGAGCAGCAGCACGACGCCCAGTTCCTCGGCGAGCGACAGCACCCGGTCCAGGTTCCGCTCGGTGACCCCGATGTACTTGTTGACCACGCCGGCCAGGTTGATCCGGTAGACGTCCAGGGACAGGCAGCCGGCCAGGTAGCGCGCGGTGAGCGTCTTGCCGGTGCCGCTCGGCCCGCTGAACAACGCCCGCAGCCCGCGGTCGGCGGTCACGCCCCGCTCGGCCAGCCGCTCACGGTGCCGGCAGCGCAGCAGGAGCGTGTCCAGTTCCTCGTCGGCCGCCGGGGCGAGCACCGGCCGCGGTCCGGCCAGCGGCTCGAGCCGGACGGCCAGCGGTTCCAGCTGCTGGCGGTCGAGCTGGCCGACCGCCTCGCGGATGTCCTCGGCCCCGATCCGATCCCGGCGGGCGGAGAGCGCCAGGCCGGCCGCGTTGCGCAGGTTGCCCGGGGTGAGCAGGAACGACTCGACGATCGCGGGCAGCTCGTCGCGGTCGGCGCGCAGGCCCGCCCGCACCCACAGGTCACGCCGGGCGGACGCGTCGCAGTGCGGCAGGGTCAGCGTCCGCGGCCGGCGCAGCGGCTCGCCACCGAGCCCGCCGGCCGGCCCGGCCGTGACGCCGACGGCCCGCTCGACGCCGGGCAGCGGCGGCAGCGTCAGCGTCTCGTCCGGCGTGGGCGTGCACCGGACGACCGGCAGGATCGGCCCGACGGCGGTGAGCGCGGCCAGGGTCCGCCAGGTCTCCGGGGTCGCGGCGGCCTGGTCGCAGGCGAGCACGTCCCAGCCGAGTTCGCGGGCCGCCGCGCCCAGCAGCGTCCGCCGCCCCGACCGGGCCGGGCCGCGCACCACGACGGCGCTGACCTCGCCGTCGCGCAGGATCGCGGGCAGCGTCTCGACCTCCAGGTCACCCACCCAGACGTCGCCGAGCGCCGGGAACCCGGCGGCCGGGTGCAGGCTCAGGCCGGCCGGCAGCACCCCGGGGCCGACCCGGCCGGTACGCACCAGCTCGTCCACCGGCGCCGGCAGCCGCACGATCCACTCGGCGCGCGGATCGCCCGGGTTGGTGACCTCCAGCAGGCCGCGCTCGGCCAGGCCCCGGCAGCGCAGCGCCGGGTCGTCACCGGCGCCGGCGAGCAGCCAGCCGAGCAGTCCCACGGTCGGCCGGCGGGCCGTCAGCGGAGCCTGGAACGCGGCGAACAGCGACCCGAACCGGATGTCGTCGTCGACCAGGCCGGCCGCCACCACCAGCAGCGCCTCGGCCCGCTCGAGCCGGGCCAGCGGCGTCGGCTCGGCCATGGTCCGCTCGAACTCGTCGAGCCGGGCCGCGCACTCCCCCTCCCCCGCGTCGGCGTAGCGGCGCAGCCAGCCCTCCTCGGCCGCGCCCGATTCGTCGAGCCGGCGCAGCAGGCCGGCGACCACGACGGCGCGCATCAGCCCGGCGTGCCGGGCGGCCCGGTTGGTGACCCGATCCAGGGTTGCCGTCATGGCCGGTCCTCGAAGTGGAAGGCGACGATCCGGCCCAGCCGGGGCATCCATCCCGGGTCCTGGTCGAGGCCGGCGATCCGGACGTCCAGGTCGATCTGGTCGACGCCGAGGACGACGTCGACGTGGGTGTCGGTGATCAGCAGCCGGCCGGGCTGCTCGAAGGTCGCGGGGCCCAGGTGGTGCTCGCCGAGCCACCCCCGGGCCGGCGGCCACCAGGTCCTCGGGCGCGGCGGCGGGAGGCGGTCGAGCCCGGCCAGGTCGCGCAGGACGGTCCAGATCGGATCCCGGTGGCGGCGGGCGCGCGGGCGGCCGCGCAGCAGGTGCCGGCCGAAATCGGCGAAGCCCGCCCAGTCCAGGTCGTCCTCGGCGTAGCGCCGCATGAGGTTGAGCAGGTAGAAGAGGCCGGCGTGGCCGGTGTGGACCGGCTCGCCCGACGCGTCCTCGGCGACCGGGGACGCGGCGGGCGGTACGCCGGGCGGGGCGGCCCGGCGTGAAGCCGGGTCCGGCGCCGGGCGGGGCGCGATCGGGGGGAGATCGGGCAGCGCCGGCGGGGCGGGAAGCGGGGGCGGGCCCGGCCTCGGATCGGGGTGCGGTGTGCAGTGCGGTGCGGTGTCCGGTGCGACGAGCGTCCGGACCCAGGCTCGCAGGACGTCCCGGCGGGCCGCCGGTTCGGCCGCGAGCACGGCGGCGGCCGCCAGCAGGGCTCGCCCGGTGGGCGACTGCGGAACGGTCGCGGCGGGCACCATGCGGAGCCATCGGGCGGGCGGCCGGTCCGGCGGCGACGGCTCCAACGGCCGGGCGGGGGCGATCGGGCGCCCCTCGGCGTACGCCACCGGGTCTTGCGATCTTGTCGATGCGGCCGCGGGCGCCGCGGCGGGCGTGCCCACCCGCCGGAGATCGCGGTGGACCGGCGCCGGCGGATCCGCGGGCACGGCCAGCAGCGCCGCGAGCACCGACTCGGCCTCCGCCGGGGTGAGCCACGCGACGGCGTGCCCGGCCAGCGCCGGCCGCCGCCGCTCCAGCGTGGACAGCACGGCCGGCAGCCAGCGGATCTCGGCGAGCCAAACCTGCGCCAGGGCCGCCGATCCGGTCGCGGCGCGGGGCAGCCAGGACCGCCAGTACCAGCGGTCGTGGGCCACGCCGTACCGCAGATCGGCGGTCAGACAGGCGAGCAGGTCGACCTCGTCGCGGAAGAGGACGGCGTCGGCGGCCGGGTCGACGCGGGCGGCCACCGGGCGCGCCGCGCGGCGGCGCAGGTCGTCGAGGCGGCGTCGGGCCTCGGCCGGAGACGAGCCGGTGAGCACCAGCCGCCGGGCGATGAGCACGCTGCGGTCGGCGTCGGTGGGCAGCATCGCGCGCAGCAGGTTCTCTGCGGCCGGGCGCGGCGACGTGCCGTGCATCCGCAGCGTGCGCACCGCGAGGTCGGTCATCCGCGTGGCCCGCTGTCCACCGAGTCGGCCAGGATCACCGGGGCGAGCGACTGGCTGTACCAGCCGTAGTTGGCCACGAAGACGGCGTAGAGCGTTGCGGGGATCCGCAGGCGCCGCTTGTCCAGGTGCTCGGGGATCCGCCGGCCGAGCTGGATCAGGTTCTCCCGGATCAGGTAGACGGTGATCGGCTGGACGCCCTGCGGGAACGCGGCCGGATCCGCCATCACGGCGGGCGGGCGATACCACGACTCGCGCAGCATGAGCTCGGCCACCTCGAAGTCGACGACCCCGCCGAACCGCGCCAGGTTGCCGAAGAAGGTGCCGAGGTCGAAGCCGGGACGGATGAGCGCCGCGGACGCCGCGTCGATCAGCTCCGCGTCCTGGCGGACCCGTTTGCCGAGCGTGGTCAGGAAGTCGACCGCGACCGGCAGGAAGCCGACCGGCGGGAGCAGCGGGAGGTACTCCGACACGATGATCTTCCCGGCCATGCCGCGGTCGAGGTACTCCGCGACCTGGTCCTGGAACTGATGGAAGCGCGCCTGGCCGTCGCGGTCGCGGCGGTCGGCGGTGAGCGTGTGCCAGCCACCGGCGCCCGGCTCCGGCGCGGTGACCCGGCGCCGCACCGACCAGTTGTCCAGGTCGCCGACCGTCTGGCCGTCCCAGGCGAACACGGCCAGCGGCACGTCGTCGGCGGTCACCTCGGCGAGCTGGTCGACACCCAGCGCGGGCGCGAAGTCGAACGGGTCGATCGGCAGGCCGGCGAGCTGGTCGGCGCCGAAGCACCAGGACGCGACCAGGTTGCGCCCGTTCGCCGTGGTCAGCGGGATGCCGCGCAGGTCGGTGCCGATCGGCAGCGTGGTGACCCGGAACTCCAGGCCGGCGGCGGTCATGGTGGTGCAGTCGCCGGACGAGCGGCCGGCCGGGCGCGCGGTCAGCAGATAGCGCCCGGCGCCGACCGAGGACCCGCCGCCGGCCGGCCCGGAGTCGCAGCAGGAGAACGCCGCATTGTCGCGGGTCGCGACCTCCGCGAGCGGGATGGCCAGCGCGAGGGTGGCCTGGCTGGTCAGCGACACCGGCTCGCCGGCCCGGTTGATCGCTAGCCCGGGCGCGACGCTCAGCGTCGTCGCGGACGGGGTGACCTCGAGGCCGGTCACGATCCCGGCCCCGGCCGCCTGCCCCGCCCACCGGTCGCGCAGCAGCAGCGTGCCCTGGTCGGTGGTGAGGTCGTCGGCCCGCAGCAGCCGGCCGTCGGTGTAGCTGGGCAGCAGCGGCGCCCCGGTGAAGTCGGTACCCAGGCCGTAGGTGGTCATTGCTTCGCTCCGGGCGCCACCCGGGCGAACGCGATGATCTGCAGTTCGCGGCGGTCCCAGCCGACGAACAGGATGCCGTTCTTGTCGATCCAGGTGGCCAGGTTGATCTTCTTCTGGAGCTGGTTCTGAACGGTCATCTCCTTCGTGCGGAAGACCAGGCGCAGGTACGCCGGCAGCGGCGACTTGTTGTCGGGAACGTCGGTCTCCACGTTCCAGACGTTGGCGTACAGCTGGTTCGGGGTCAGCGCGGTCACGTTCACCGGGTTGCCGGTGATCTCGTCGAAGATCTCGAAGACCGGCTTGTCGGCCAGCCGGGTGTCGTCCCGCGGCCCGCGCGGCTGCGGGTGGAACCACAGCTCGAGGCCGAGCTTCTTCTCGGCGAGCACGCCGGTGGTGATCATGACGAACTCGGCGCTGGCCACCGGCGGCGGGGGCGGCGGGGGCGGCGCCGGATCGATCTCGATGGTCGCGTAGGCTGCCACGCTGCCGTCCGGATCGCTGTTGAGCAGGGTCAGCCCGGCGGCCTGGACGTCGGCCAGGGTGGTGGCCGGCGCGCCGATCCGCAGGGCGCCGATCAGCGTCGTGGCGCCGTCGAAGTGGACCACGAGCTGCTCGCCGTCGAGGGGAACGAAATCGTCCGGGGCGCTGATCAGCCAGCGTGGGGCGGGAGCAATGCCGCCGACCGCCGTGGCGGTGAACCCCGCGGACCCGCCGCCCTCGGTCTCCACCGCGACGATGCCGGGCAGCGTCACCGGATCGGTCAGGTGGAACCATGCGTCCAGGGACAGGTGGCCGTTCGCGTCCACGGCGGCGGCCAGGGTCACCAGCTCGCGGGGTTTCGTGACGAGGTCCGCGTCGAGCGACCGCAGCTCCTGCAGCAGGCCGGTGTGCAGAAGGTACGGCCGGCCGGTGTCGTCCGGCGGGTCGAACGCGGTGATCACCGGGTGCAGCGGGTCGAACGGCTCGGCGGCCGAGAAGGCGATCGTCGCGAGCAGGATCGGCGCCGGCTCGCCCGGGGTGGACAGATCCGGTTCCAGCTGCGGCCGCACCCGTGTCACCCAGGCCGTGAAGATCCGGTCGAGGGCGTCGGCGGCGGTCTCGGCCGGCAGCCGGAACACCGGGCCGCTGGGCGAGGAGTCCGGGTCGAGGTCGCCCGGGCCGTCGCCGACCCGATCGGACAGGCCGAGCACCGCGTCCAGCAGTTGCTGCTCGGCCGAGTCGGCCTCGGGCAGGCCGGGCACGAGGTGCACGGCGGCGAGCAGCCGGGCGAGCCGGCGGTCGGTGTCCCAGCGCGGCATCGGCGGCAGGTCGAAGGTGAGCTCGACGTCCCAGGCGTCCCGGATGCGCGACGCCACCGAGGTCTGCGAGCTGGTGCTGCACGGGGTGCCGGGCAGCGGGACCAGGTTGTCGAGGCAGGTGGCGTACTTGGCGACCACGTAGACGGTCAGCCCGCCGGACGGGTCGCGATGCCCGGCCACCGTTCCCGGGGCGGCCTGCTCACGGGCGGCCAGCCAGGCGCCGATCCGGGCGCACTGGGCGCAGGTGATCAAGGCCTCCCGGCCGGCCTGGTCGATCAGCAGGCCGGTCGAGACGGTCACGGTCACGTCGTTCGGGTCGTCGGCCGAGGTCTCGGCGGTCACCTCGAGGCCGTACACGGTGCCGAAGCCGTGCAGCGCGCGCTCGTGCCGGTAGGCGTGCTCCAGCCGGTGCTGCTGCTCGGTCAGGAACTCGTCGACGCCGAGCACCATGCCGTACGCGTAGTTGACCCGCTGGTCGGGGCCGGTCGTGCCGGTGGTCAGGGACACGCAGGTGTCGGTCATCGCTCCTCCTCGCAAACGGTGGTGGTCATAGCGCCGGCCAACTGCCGAGGCGATCGCGGTCGGCAACCACCCGGTCGGCGATGTCGAAGGGGCGCTGGAAGCCGAGGTAACCCCGGCCGAGCGGGGTCTCGCCCAGCACCACGGGCACGAAGCGGGGCGAGCCGACCAGCTCGGTGTCGAGGCCGAGGCGCGCCCGACCGACCACGAACAGCTCCTCGTACGGCTGCAGGTCGAACGCCGCGTGCGCGGGTTTGCCCTGCTCGACGATGCGCCCCACCATGGCCAGTTGGTCGGCGGTGAGCGTGCCGGGGGCCTGCACGTCGAAGCGGTGCGCCGCGTCGGCGGTCAACGGCTCGACGAGGAACCGTTCGATCAGGCGGATCCGGGAGGCGGTGGCGGGCACCGCGCCGACCTCGAAGATGCTCGCCTCGTCGACCGTGTCGTCGAAGAACACCCGCAGCATGGCCAGCAGCCCCGCAACAGTGCCGCGGCGGCGGTAGAACGCGTCCACGTGGGCGATCAGGAACCTGCGCCGTTCGGTGGTCCACATCGGATCGAGGACGAGCCCGAACCAGGATGCCAGCCACGGCAGGTCGGCGACGCGGGCCGTGCGGGGGTCGAGGATCAGGTGGCTGTGCTCGATCTTCTCCTCGATCGCGGTGAGGATCCCCTCCGGGTTGGCCAGGAACCGCTCGAGGAAGCGGGCGGGACGGTCGTTGTCGGCATACGTGGCGGGAAGGTAGTTGTCCACGTAGGAGAACCGGGGGAACCAGGCGCGCACCGAGCGGATCGTGGCGCTGGACCGGCCGGTGCCCAGGACGGTGATCTCCAACTGCAGGTAGCGTCCGACGATCTCCTGGAAGAGCAGCTCGTACGCGTCCACGTCGTCGTTCTCGGCCCACGGCAGCTCGGAGCCGTCCGTCCGCCGGTACGGCACCGGCTGGCTCACCCAGGGCGCGACCTCGACCAGGTCCGCCTCGTCGGCGGCGCGGGCCCGGACGGCGATCGACGTGCCGGTCGGCACGAACGCGTCCAGCAGCAGCCGGTGCCAGACGCAGCCGGGCTGCCGGCCGTCGAACATCTCGCCCGGCAGCGTGCCGCTCGCGAGCGCGGTGACCAGGGTCGCGGCCGAGGCGAACCGGCACTCGGTGAACACCGCGAGGGGGACCCACCGCTCGCCGAAGTCGTACCACGCGCCCCCGGTGGCCCGGACCAGGGCGCGCCCGGCGAACCGGCGCATCGGCAGGAAGTCGTCCTTGCCGATCAGCTCGCCGGTGGCCGGGTCGAGCGTGAACGCGACGACCTGGTCGCCCTCGGAGTCCGCGACGTAGAGCACCGGGATCTCGTCCAGGTAGACGAAGTCGTAGCCGAGCACCGAGTACCGGTGGGCGGTGCTCGCCGGGTCGGCCGGGTCGATCACCTCGACGATGTCCCGCAGCGGCGTCTGCCAGCGCAGCGTCTGTTCGTCGAAGCAGTAGAGCGTCGACCAGCCGCGAACCGGGTCGGCGTCGAGGACCAGGACGGATCCGCCGGGGCCCGGCTCGATGCTGATCGGACGGACACCGCCGAGGTCGTACGGCCGGGGCGCGGCCGGTTCCGGGTAGACCAGCGGGCCACTCCCGTCGGTGGCGGCGAAGAACGCGGTGCGGGACCGCTCCTGGCCGCGTACCCGGAAATGCTCGTCGAGCCGCCAGTAGCGCGCGGGTTCGAGCACCAGGACGCCACCGTCGGGCAGGTCGCAGAGGTCGATCGGGGTGAACGGCTCGCCGGCCGGCCACACCAGGCGCAGCGGCCCGCCGCCGCCCTGCAGGTCGAACAGCAGCAGCCCGGACTCGTCGGCGCTGGTATACCCGGCGACGAGATAGTGGTGGGTGGTCACCGCGAGACCGGACAGCACGGCGTCGGCGGCCGGGCACGGCGCGGCGGCGGTGAAGCCGTCCGCCGCCGCGCAGGCGGCCGACAGGTCGTCCACCGACCACCACGCCGCGGCGGCCGCGTCACCCACCGGAAGCCATTGGATGCCCCGCCGGTCGGTGTCGATCCAGTACCAGTTGCCGTAGCCGTCCCGGCCCGCGCCGCGCCGCCCGGCCGGGTCCATCGGCGGGGTCCGCCCGGCCCGGCGGAACAGCGGGGTGTCCCGGCGCAGTCGCAGCCAGCCCACTTCGTCGTCGTACTCCCAGGCGGTGTCCGAGCGTTGCTGCCAGAGGTCGCCGAGCGGGCGGCCGGCGGCCACGTCGACGCAGCCGGCCCAGTCCGCGCGCCCGTGGATGAGGTGGTACTGCGAGCCCTGGACGTCCATCCCGGCCTCAGCAGGTCGGCGGGACGACGGGAACCGGGACGGTGCTGGGTGGCGTCGCCTGGCTGCCCCCGATGAGGCTCGCCGGGTCGGCCGCCGGCCCGCTGCCGGCGAACACCGTGGCGTCCGGCATCTGGAGCCCGGTGATCTCGACGGTGTCCAGCGGCGAGACCAGCGCGCCCCCGGCGAACGCGGCCGCCATGACCACCGAGTCGACGTAGCGGACGCCGAGCACCCGGGTCGCGACGGCCTCGATGTCCCGGGTCCGCACCGCCACCCCGAGCGGCCAGCCGATGCCGGCCAGGCCGCCGGTCAGCGGCGACAGGAACGCGCGGACCGCGGCCGCGACCGCCTGCTCGATCAGTGTCGGCACCTGGCCGGCCAGCGTGACGATGCCGACCGACACCCAGATCGGCTGGTAGACCGGGCCGCACACGTGCAGCTCGGTGGTGATGAGCCGGCGCGGCTCGAGCCAGCCGCAGACCGCGGACAGGAACTGCCGGTCGGGGGCGGGCGCGGACGGGTGCAGCGGGTCGGTGCGCGGGACGACCAGGACCGTGACGGTGCCGGGCGAGGCCCGGTCCGGTCCGAGGTCGGGGTGGAACAGCGGCAGCACCTCGACCCGGCCGAGGTCCACCCCGGGCGTACGCCGGGTCAGGTCCGTGAAGTCCTCGGCGGTGACCAGCCGGTCGCGGTGCCGCAGCCAACTGGTCACCGCCGCCTCGCCGTCGCTCACGGTCTCACCGTTGCCGGCCCCCCAGGTGGCGACCGGGTTGCCGATCGTGAAGCCGCCGGGCAGCGCCACCGAGCGGTTGATCGCCCCGATCGGCACCTGGCCGGCCAGCCCGCCGCCGAAGGAGTACGCGACCCGGACCGCGGCGCCGCGCGGCACCCGGCGGCCGGCGAGCCCGCTGCCGAAGGTGACCTTCCCGGTGGCCCGGTCGAGCGCGAACGCCGTGGCCTCCGGGTCGGCCGCGAAGATGTCGTCGATCTCCGCCCAGGCCTGCCACTGGTCGCCGGTGTCGCGGACCTCGAGCACGAACGGGTGCTCGTCGTCGGCGACCACCGGCGCGTTGGCCAGGGTGAAGCTCTGGAAGGGGGTGCCGGTGCCGAGCCCGAGCGCCTCCCGCCCGATCGCGACCGTCTGGGCCGCGCGGGCCGCGTTGACCCCGGCCCAGGAGATCGTCCCGGTGTTGCCGCGCAGCCGCAGCCAGGTCACCAGCCGGCTGCTCACGGCGGCGTCGTCGAGGCGCGGCGGGTAGTCGCTGGTGCCCTCCTCCTCGGGGTCGAACGCCCACAGCAGCAGTCGTTCGTACGGCGGCAGGGTGACCTGCAAGATGCCCGGCGCGTCGAGGACCGGCTCGCTGTACGTCGGCTGCAGCCGCGTGTAGCGCGGCGCGCCGATGCCGAACCCGGGCCCGGCCAGCCCGGACGGGTCGGTCTCCGGCGCCGCGATCTCCACCACCAGTCCCGGGTCGGTGCCCGGCCGCGGCGCCACGGTCAGGCCGGCGACCCGGCCGTACGGATAGACGCCGATCGACAGGCTCTGCCCGGCGACCGCCCGCCGCACGTCGTCGACGTCGGTGTTTCCCGGCGCGAGAACGGCCAGCCACAGCGAACGGTCGAGGGTTTCGCCGAGGTCGACCACCGGATCGGGTTTCCCGGCGGCCGGCTCGTCGAGGCGGATCGGCGAGTAGAAGGAGAGCGTGTCGGTGTCGGACTCCAGGAACGTCTGGTAGATCAGCCGATAGCGGGCGAGCGTCGCGTCGTCGAGCTGTTCCGGCCGCTTGTAGTACGCCTGGCTGGTCACCGGGAGCACGGCCAGCCCCGTCGTGGTGGCGAACCGCACCGGCCCGGCCTTCGCCTCGGTCCCGGCCGGCAGCGCCAGCGGATCCAGCGGTCCCTTCACGTTGGCGACCGTGACCAACGCCCGCCCCGGCGTCGGCGGCTGCAGCGCGATGCCCAGCATGGTGAGGAACTTCAGCCGGTTCGCCTCGGGGATGCGGTTGCTGCGGTACAGCAGGTTGTCGGTGAGGAAGGCGAACAGCTCGAGGATCGTGATGCCGGGGTCGCTCGCGTTGAGGTTGGTCCACTCCGGGGTGTGCACCGCGGCACGGGCCCGGACCTCGGCCATCAACTGGTCGTAGGAGCGGTCGTCGAGGACCGGGATCTCGATGGTCATGCCGTGCCCTCCGCTGTGAGAGTCATCCCGATCCGCTCCTGCACGCCGGTGGCGACCAGGGTGTACGAGACGGTGATGTCGACCGCCCGCACGTCCTCGGGGTTGACCACCGCGGTCACGTCGTCCAGCGAGATCCGCGGCTCCCACCGGCCGAGCGCCTGCTGCACGTCCTCGACGATCAGCCGCAGGGTGGCGACCGAGTTCGGCTCGAACAGGTAGCGGTCGAGTCCGCAGCCGAACCCGGCCCGCTCGACCCGCTCGCCGGGCCGGGTACGCAGGATGGTGGCGATGCACTCGCGCACGTTCGGCTCGCCGGCCGACCACACCATCGCGCCGTCCGGCCCCACCCGCGGAGGGAAGGACAGTCCCTGTCCGTAGAGCGCCGGAGACGTCATGGCGTCGGCCCGTTCGGCGTGGCGGGCCGCACCGGCACCGGGAAGCAGATCTTCAGGAACGGCAGCCACCAGAACACGATGTTCAGCAGGATCAGGAAGATGAACATCACGATGAAGGCGACGAGCATGATGATCTGCAGCGAGAACGAGCAGATCATGCCGAGCTGCAGGCCGGTGCTCGGGCCGAGGCCGTCGCCCTTCATCATCTCCGGCGTGACCCGGTCGAGCAGGGCGCGCAGCGACGGCGGCATCTCGATCGCCACCCCGCGGTTGAAGCTGCGCAGGTGGTTGACGTCGGGCAGCTGGATCAGCACGGGCCGGGCGGGCGCGTCCGGGTCGAGCGGCCGGGCCAGCTCGAACGGGTGGGTCGGGGCGCTGAGCACCGGGCGGCAGGGCGGGTGGTCGAGAACGACGCGGATGACGTACGCCTGATTGTCGCCGGGCTGCACGGCGTCGACCGGATCCCCCTTGATCAGGCCCTGCAGCTCCGGCGGCACCCGGTATGGATCGCCGATCTCGAGGACCGCCGCCAGCGCGAGCCCGGCCAGGCTCGCCGGTTTCTTGGCCGGTTGCAGCCAGTCGGCGGTCCGGGCCGCGGTCTTCAGGTCGTAGCTGGTGGCCGGGCCGGGGTCATCGGCGCCGGTCAGCAGGGACAGGAACGAGGCGACGGCGGCGAGCGCGGCGTCCAGGTCGACCGTGCCGCCGCTGGTCGGCACCCGCACCGCGTGGATCCCGTCGAACAGCGCCCTTGCGGCCGAGCCGGGCGTCAGCGCGCCGCCCTCGGTGATCGCGTCGAACACGGCCGGCACGTTCACCCGCAGCCAGTCCAGAAGGTCCAGGAGCAGATACAGCGACGCGTACCCGATGTCGGAGCCCGCGGGCGCCAGGGTGAGCCGGGTCCACGGGTCGACCACCCGCCCGATCAGCTCGACGATCGCCGGATGCTCCTTCGGGTTCGGGAACGACATCGTGTCCTGCAGTTGCTTGAGCGCGGCGCCCGGATCGGCGATCGGCGGCACCATAGCGTCGCGCGCCGCGACCGGGATGTAGCCGTAGAACACGCTCCGGGTGGACGGCTGCCCGGCGGCCATGCCGAGCGCGGCGGCCGTCGTGCCGGGCGCCGCGAACCCGGGCACCGAGGCCGGGTGCATCGGGTGCTCCAACTCCCCCGGCAGCAGCTCGGTGGCGCCGGCCGGCAGCCACGCGCCGTCGACCAGGCCGTGCTCCGCGCCGGACGCGTCGACCTGCCGCATCACGAAGAACGCCCGCTCACCGGCCGAGACCCGGTGATCCGGGATGCCCGGCCGCCGGCACACGAGGGTGGCCGCGACCAGGTAGTAGCGCATGCTCAGCGGCTGGAACAGCCGGTACGGGCCGCCGGTCGCGGGCGGCTGGGTCGCGGCGAGACCGCCCGGCAGCGCGGCGCGGAAGTCGTCGACGAACCGGTCCGACCGCAGCTCGGCGATCCACGGCTCGACCAGGTCGCGGGCCGCCCGGCCGACGCCGCCGTCCGGCCACAGCGGCGCCGGCGCCAGCCACTGCAGCGACTCCGCGGTGTGCGCCGGCACCGGCAGGCGGACGGTGCTCACCAGATGTTCCCGGCGCCGGGGGTGTAGCTGCTGCCCACGACCGCGTTGGCGATGGCGGTGCTGCACTGGATGACACCCGAGTACGTCCACATGGCGGAGCTGACGTTCGCCGAGCCGCAGTCGATCTCGACGGTGCCGGCGGTGATCTTCAGCTGGCTCGCGGCCGTGAGGGTCACGCCGCTGGGCGCCATCTCCAGCGAGTTGCCGGTGCTGTCCTCGAGCTTGACCGTGGTGGCGCCGTCGTCGAGGGTGACCTTCTGCCCGCCGGGCGTCTCCAGCGTCAGCTTGACCGCCCCCGCCGTGTCATCCATCGTGATCTTGATGCCGCTGCGGGAGGTCAGCGAGCGGACGTCGTCGTTCTGGGAGATCGTCTCGGGCGTCGCGTCGACCCCGTTCCACAGCGAGCCCACCACGTACGGCCACGCCGGATCGCCGCCGCCGAAGCAGACCAGCACCTCGTCGCCCACCTCGGGGATGAACCAGCTGCCCCGGTTGTCGCCGGCGCTCATCGTCGCCAGCCGCGCCCACGCGTTGTACTCGTCGCCGTCGCTGTCCGGCGACCAGGGCAGCCGCACCCGCACCCGGCCCTGCCCGTCCGGATCCTGGTTGTCCGACACCGTCGCCGGGTAGACGCCGTAGTGGTGGCGGCGGGCCGATCCGGCCAGCAGGTCCAGGTCGAGGTCGGTGGCGTTCGCGTCCACCAGGCTCATGAGGTCGCTCCTATCCCGGCGCGTTCCACGTCGATGTGGGTGCGGTAGCCGTGCGTCAGGTCGAAGGTGTGCCGCGCCCGGGTGACGTAGTAGTCGCCGTCGAACATCGGGCCCAGTCCGGCGAGGGTCACCCGGGAGCCGACCCGGGCGGCCGGGGTGCCGCCGGTGGTCCCGCTGCCGCACACGAAGCGCCGCGCCTTCTCCAGGTAGGCGGCCCGGGCCCAGGCGCGGGCGTCGTCCGCGGCCAGCGGCACGGCCCGGACCACCCGCTCGTCCCGGCTGCCCAGCGTGTCGTCGAGGATGCTGGAGCCGCCGGTGAGATCGCCGAGTTCGGCGCCGAGCGCGGAGGAGTCGCTCGACTCGTCGATCGCGTCCTTGTCGGCGACCGACCAGCCGGTGACGGCGAGGGAGCTCACCTGGTGGGCGAGATCCGCGCGCACCGAGAAGGAGAGCAGATTCCCGCCGTACGTCAGTCGCGGCGGATCACCGGCGTCCTGCTCCCGGTCCGGGCGGCGGGCGACGTGCAGGGTGCTGCCGGCCAGCCACACCTCGCCGTCGTCGGCGCGCGCGAGACCGCGGAGGAAGGCCAGGTCGGACTGGTTGAGCTGAGCTGACACCCGGCGGGTCGGGCCGTCCAGGCCGACGTCGGCGGTCAGGCCGTGCTCGCGGGCGATCTGGTCGGCGATGTCGGCCGTGGACGAGTCGGCGAACGTCCTCGTCCGCCGCTTCATCCGCAGGCCCTGCAGGCCGTCCTCGGCCAGCACGGTCAGCCGGGCGACATCGTCGGCCGGGTACTCCGCCTGCAGCGCGCTGACCCGACCGGCGAAAACCTCGTGCCGGTCACCGTCGGGCCCGAAGGAGACCGCCAGGTCGGTGCCGAAGTCAAGCACGTCCCGGGACAGGTAGAGGTAGTCCGGGCCGCCCCGGCGCGTGCCCCAATTGCGGAACGTCGCCTCGCACCAGGCCATGCCGGCGGTGTCCTCCTCGGCGGACAGCGACAGCAGGTTCGCCACCGCCAGGTCGTCCGGCGAGCCGCCGACGGTCAGGGCGGGCGTCGACACGTACGCAGTCTCCGTGCTCATCGCTCAGTCCGCCCGCCGCCGCGCGGCCCGCTCGGCCAGCTCACGATGCCAGGCCCGTAGCTGATCGCCGGTCGCCGCGGCCGGCGCTTTCCCCGGCCGGGCGGGCGCTTTCTCCGGGGGCGCCGGCGGATCGTTGATGATCTCCACCTCGTGGATCTCGATGGGCACGAGGAGCTCCTTCCCTAGGGCAGCCGTACCTGGACGTCGAGGACCGTGCCGGGCGGCAGCAGCCGGGGGTTGTCGATGTTGTTGGCGGCCGCGACCGACTTCCAGGAGGCGCCGGCCCCGGCCCGGGCGGTGATCGCAGCGACCGTGTCCCCCGCCTGGCTGAAGGTCAGCGGGGTGGTGCCGATCGACGCGCCGATCGAACCGCCGATCGAGGCGTTGAGCGAGAGCCCGATCCCCGCGTTCGCCCCGAACCCGAACCCGCCGCCGCCCCCGCCCGAGGAGCCGGCCGTCCCGCCGGAGCCGTTGTCTGGGTTGGGCGGATCGACCTTGCTGAGGCTGACGTTGACCGCGGCGCGCAGCGGCACCCCGGCGTCCGAGAAGAAGTCGATCGTCTGGGACATCGAGGAGACCGTGCCGTAGAACAGGAAGCTGCCCCAGCTGAAGCGCACCACCCGCCGGCTCTGCGAGTTCGGGTAGGTCAGCCGTACCATCTGATCGGTCTTCTCCTGCACCGAATCCCCGGTGGCCGAGGTGTCGAAGGTGAGGTCGACCGTGAGGCTGGTGGAATGACCGGTCTGCTGCGGCGCCGTCTTGCCGACGAGCCGGTCGTCGACCGGGGTGGACGCGCTGGTGGTGCCGGTCGGCGAGTAGGACAGCGACAGGCTCTTCGGATCGAAGTCGACGGTGAGCTGCACGCCGCCGGAGGTGGCGCGACCGTTGTCCGCGTCCCACTCGGTGATCGTCGCGGTGCCCATCAGGAGATCCCCGCGCTGAGGCCGACGCTGCCGGACAGCCCGATGCCCGCCGACAGGCTCACCGACGCGCCGATGCCGACGGAGAGGCCGAGGCTCGCGCCCGCGGCGCCCACCTCGAGCTTCTCGTAGACCAGGGCCAGTTCCTCGATCGCCACCCCGCCGGCGCCGGCCGCGTTGAGGCCGGGCGCCCGCATCCGTACCGGAAGGCAGCCGGTGAGGGTGAACTCGAGGCCGGGGGTGCCGTCGGCGGCCCAAACCACGATCTGGCCGTGCGCGGTCAGCACCGAGCCGGGCCGGGTGCCCCGGGCGAACCAGTCCCACAATTGCAGGTTGGTGGTCATGCCGCGTTTGAGGGTGAGCTGACCGGCGGTGACCGGGCCGATGAGGTGCACCTGCCGGTCGTTGACGCCGCCCACCTCGAGGGTCTTGACCTGCATGGTGAGCTCGAGCCCGTCGCATTCGGCGAACGCGGCCTCGCACAGCGGGCTGGCCAGGCCGGCGGTGGGCTCGTCCAGGTCGAGGACGACCTCGAAGCGGAAGGCGACGAACGGCTGGTCGAGGGGCATCGCTCAGTCCTCCCAGACGTCGAGCAGGCCCTCGCCGCTGCGGACGAGGGTGACGGTAACGAACTCGACCGGCGAGGTGGGCGCGACCCGCAGCGACACGACCAGGCTGCCGTCGTCGGCGGCGGTGCCGACCTCGTACGCGTGGAAGGCGCCCTGGGCGGTCAGCGCGGCGAGGATCCGCTCGAACCGGCGCTGCACGAGCTGCCGGAACCGCTCGTTGTTGATCTCGAAGGTGTAGCGCTGCCCGGCCTGCAGGGCGATCTTGCGGAGCAGGATCAGGGTGCGCCGCACCGACAGTTGCAGCAGCGGCTCGTCGGCGAGGGTGTGCGCGGCGATCGGCGCGAAGCTGCCGGGCCGCTGCACGACGACGTTGGCGTGCGCGTCGAACAGCCGCACCGGGTCGTCGCCGACGAGCCGAGGACCAACATCAATAGGACCGAGCAGGGGTACGGCGGCGGGCGCCACCCAGACGCCCCGGCTCAGCTCGCGGGCCGCGATCATCCCGGCCACGGCGCCGTCCGGCGGCACGTCGCGCAGCGGATCCGGGAGGGTGAGCCACGGATGCCAGTAGGCCGCGAAGCTGAGCAGGTCCGGCGCCGACGCGACCAGGGCGCGGTGCCAGTCCTCGACGTCCCGCCGGTCGTAGTGGCGGGGCACGCTGAGCAGCGCGACCAGGTCGGCGCGGGCCGCGCACATGGTGACCAGGGCGGACTGCACGGCCAGCAGCGGGCCGTCGTCGTACGCCGCGACCGGGTCGAGCTGCACCCCGGCCACCGGCGGCGTCACGATCGGCTCGGGTGCGGGCGGCGGGGGTGCCGGCGTCTCGGCCACCGCGCAGCAGCGGAAGTCGCTCCAGTCCGGGCCGAGCGGCGGCTCGGGGGGATCGGGCGGCGGGTCGGCGGCCGGCGGCGGCACCGGTGACCAGCCCCGCTGGGTCAGGTCGGGGCAGGCCACCATGGCCACGTCCTCGATCGGCAGCAGCGCGTGGATGCCACGCAGCCGGGCCGGCACGGCGGCCAGGGAGGTGAGCGCGTCGGCGTCGGCCATCAGGCTCAGGACGGTGTCGTGGCCGAGCCGGTCGTCGACGAAGACCGCCCACGGGTCGTACGTGTCCAGGTCGTCGTCGCCCTCGACGAGCGGCGGTCCCGCGGCGGCCGGGCCGGTCGGCACCACCAGGCCGGCCGGGCCGCCGGCCACGGCACGCAGGTTCAGCGAACGATCCAGGTCGGGCTCCGGGTCGCCGGCGGGCTGCAGGACCTCGCCGAAGGACGCGTAAGCGAGGTCGTCGAACCGCTCGACCAGGTGCAGTTGGCCGTCCTCGAGGCGCTGCACCACGAGATCCATCCGCAGCAGCGTCACGACGTCGACGGGGAACACCGACGGCAGGCCGGCCAGGGCGCCCGGGTCCGGCCCGCTGAGGCCGTACGGAAGCTCTGTCCCCGTGCTGACCACGCCGCCGTCGACCGCCACCGCCCGTACGAAAAGATGGTCGTCGAGGGTGAGCAGATCCCCCGGCTGCACCGACGCGGCGGCGACCGGTGGCAGCAGCAACTGACCAGGGCCGGCACCGGCGCGCTGATAGGCGGCCGCGCGAGTCAGCGGTCGGGCGATCGGCGCGATCGTCACCTGGGTGCCCGCCGCCCACCGCCCCGGCCACGCGGCCTCGACCTCGACCGGCGTGACCGCACCGCTGACCGGGTCCCAGACCTGCATCCCGGGGATCTGCCAGCGCGAGGTGGTCCGGTTCGGCCCGGCGACCCGGACGGCGTAGCAGCGCTTGCCGCCGTTGTCGAAGAACGCCCGGACGGCCGCCGGCAGTTGGGCGTAGACGGGTTTGCCGGCGTCCTCGGCGAGCACGAGATCGCCCCCGAAGATGGTGGTGAACGCGGCCGGATCGGCGAGCGCCACCGGAACGTCCACCGGCCCCCGCCCCGCGAACCCGGCGAACGCGGCCACGTCGAGCCGGACCGGCGACGCGGCCGGCGGCAGCGCCGGGGCGATCCCGACGCCCGGGAGGCGGCCGTGGAAGGTGAGGGCGGGCGAGGTCATCGCGGTCACTCGATGGTCAGGTCTTCGACCGACAGGACCAGTTCCTCGATCGCCACGTCGGTGCCGGTCTTGGCGTTGAAGCTGGGCACGGTGTAGCGCATCGGGCGGGCGTTGATCAGCGTCCAGGTCATCACCGGCCCGTTGTGCTGCTCGTCCATCAGCGAGACGTGCACAGTGCGCAGCAGCGAATGGTCACCGGTGCGCAGCGAGTGCATCCACGAGTAGAGGTCGAGGAAGCCGATCAGGCCGCGCTTGAACGTCACGTCCCCGACCTTGTAAAGGCCGTTGATCTTGACGGCGTGGTTGGTCTTCGAGTTGCCGGCCCGGTACTCCATGATGGAGTTGTCGATGTTCATCCCGCTGACCTCGGCAAACCCACCGCGGGCGGTGTTCACGTCGCCGGTGGAGAAGTCGACGAGGAAGTTGAAGCTTCCGTACGGGTTTTCCCGGTCCTTGGCCATGGAGCTGTCTCCTTGATCCGGCCTAGCTGGTGGCGGCGGCGGTGAACTGGCTGATGCGGAAGATGACGAACTCGGCCGGCTTGGCCGCCGCGACGCCGATGACGCAGATGAGCCGCCCGTTGTCCAGGTCGTCGGCGGTCATGGTCGACTCGTCGCAGCGCACGAAGAAGCCCTCCTCCGGCTTGCGGCCGAGCAGGGCGCCGCCGCGCCACTCGTTGAACAGGAAGCCCTCGACGGTGTGCCGGACCGAGTCCCACAGCGCCGGGCCGTTGATCTCGAAGACCACCCACTGGGTGCCCTGGTCGATGGACCGTTCCAGGTAGTTGAAGTACCGGCGGATGGACAGGTACTTCCACTCGGGGTCGTCGGAGATGGTGCGCGCCCCCCAGACCAGGAACCCCGGCCCCGGGAAGAAGCGCAGGCAGTTGACGCCCTCCGGGTTGAGCAACTCCTGCTGGGCCTTGTTGACCCGGGTCTCCAGGTCGAGCGCCGAGCGTACGGTCTCGTTCGCGGGCGCCTTGATGACGCCGCGGGCGTTGTCCGAGCGGGCCCAGATCCCGGCCATGTAGGCGGACGGCGGCACGTCGATCCGGCTGCCGTCGATCGGGTGGGACACCGTGACCCAGGGGTAGTAGAGCGCCGCGTGGGTGGAGGATCGCAGGTTGCGGTAGTCGAGCGCGTTGGTCGGCAGGAACCCGGGCGGGGTGTCTAGAGCCGCGACCCGATAGAGCATCCGCTCGCAGTGCGCGGTGACCGCGTTGTTGATCGCCTGTCCCTGCTGGGCCCCGGTCGTCGGATCGCCGGCCGGCCCGACCCAGCCGGTGGCGGCCCCGGGCGCGGCCACGATCGACACGTCCTCGACCACCTCGAGGGCGAGCAGCCCGTTCAGCGGCAGCGCGGTCGCGTTGTTCTGGTAGTCGGCGAAGTTGAGCGGATCCCCGGCGTACTCGGTGATGTCCGGGGCGCCGCCGTCCGAGCCGTCGGCGAGGGTGACGACCCGCTGCCGGTCGGCGAGCGGCGTCGTCGACACCGGCGCGGTGCCCAGGAGGGTGGCGCCGAACAGCGTCGTGGCGATCGCACCCGGCACGGCGTCCGGGCTCGCCCCGCTGACCGACGGCCCGATCAGCTCGTCGATGCCCTCGATGGCCAGCGGCACGGTCAGCGCCTGCCGCCGGGTGGGCGGGTTCGCGGTCAGCACCGTCGAGATCCCGGTACCGGTCGCGCGCGGGTCGAACCCGAACTCGCCGATCGACACCCGCGGCCCGAACGCCGGCAGCCCGCGCGAGTCGACGGTCGGCCGCTCCACCTCGACCAGCACGGTCAGCGGATAGACCGCGCCCACCTCGTCGAGGGTCAGCTCGGTGTCGCCCCCGGCCAGCCGCCAGTCCCCGGTGGCGGCGTCGCGGCGCACCACGTGGACGGAGCCCGCCGGCGTCGACTCGGCGGACATCGCCCAGACCGTGTCGAACTCGTGCACCCGGGTGAGGTTCGCGCCGCCCGCGGTCGACACGAGGGCGTTGCCGCCGGCCCGCAGCGTGAACGTGACCCGCAGGTTGCCGGCCTGGCCGGGGAACCGGGCGCGCAGGGTGAGCAGTTGGTTCGGGTCGTCCGGGTCGGTCAGGTCGACGTGGGCATGGTCGGCCTCCGGCGAGCCGGGCGTGCTGTAGGCGAAGGTGCGGACGACGTACAGGCTGCTGCCGCCCTCGTCGAAGAAGCCCTTCACCCCCAGCGCCACGAAGTTGGTGACGGCCCCGGCGTCGCCCAGGTTGAGCTCGGCCGCGTCGCCGTAGATCTGGCCGAAATCGAGATAGGAGGTCAGCAACTCGGGGCGGCCGCTGGTCGGGCCGAACCGGCACGGTCCCACGAAGGCGGCCACGCTCGTGCTGACTCCTTCGATGGTGCGCGGGCCCGGGATCTCCTCGACGTAGACGCCAGGCGCGAGGTATTGGGGCATGTCTCCGCTCCGTTCGGATCAGTCAGGACGGCTGTACGAGAAGGATCAGGACGGTGGGTGCGCCGAAGGCGAGCTCGTCGGTGGCGGGTGGCCCGGCAACGGGCGCCTGGCCGAGGATCGAGCCGAGCTCGGGCGGGTCGCCCCCGGTCAGGGCGCCCGGCTCGCTCCGGACGGCAATCGTGAGTGGCCAGGTCATCGCGCTCAGCCCGGGTCCGGCGGGCGGCGAGCCGGACAGCGGCGGCAGGGCCTCCGGATAGGGCGCGATCAGCAGGAAGCGGCCGAGCCCGTCGCCGACCACGTCGTACGTGTCCGGCCCGGCCGTCACCGAGACGACCGGCCAGGCGAGCGGATCCCCGGACGTCTGGTCGTGCACCTCGCCGCGCACCACCGCCCAGCCCGAGGGCGGCAACCGCGACACGCTGGAGTGCAGCGGCACCTCCACCGGGGCGGCCACCGGCACCGGCACCTCGAGGACGACCGGCAGATACCGCCGTCGAAGATCAACAACGCCGATTGCGTACGTCGTGGGGGCGGGCGCCGGGCCGGGTGCTCGTTGATAGGTGCGCAGGCTGGGCAGCTCGCCGAAGCCTTGCAGCCCGGACAGCGGCGAGGAGGTGGCGGTCAGCCGCACGTCGGGGTCGGCCGCCGGCCCGGCCGTGACCACGAGCTCGTCGGCCACCACGACGCCGGTGATCGCGTCGGTGCAGCGTACGCTCAGCGCCGCCCGGTAGAACGCCCGTTCCAGCTCGCACGCCGTCACGACTGTCCCACCCCGTGCTCGCTTCCAAGGCCCGGGCATGACCCGTCGGGATAACCCGTCATGGCTGCCCCACCCCGTCGAGATAGCGCAGGTCGCGCACCTGGACCGGCCGGGCGGCCGGCTCCAGGATCGCCGACTCGATCCGCACCACCCGGGCCTGGTAGGGCATCGACAGCTGCAGGCTGATCGGCATCGCCTGCCACAGCTGGAAGACCTCGTCGTTGGTGAGCTGCGCGGCCACCAGCTCGACGGTCTCCTCGGGCCGGAACACGTCCGGGACGGCCGCGTTGAGAAAGCCGCTGGAGAGCACCGGGTTGTCGGCGATCGCCCGCATCGCCCAGCCGAGCAGGGTGTGCTCGGCCGGGGCGTTCTTCGCCCACGCGGTCAGCATGAGCGACACGCAGATCGGCAGAGGGCGCCGGTGACGCGGGTCCGGCGGCGGCAGCGTGCGCTGAATCGCGTCGAGCCCCACCTGGTACACGAAGATCGACACGCCGGTGGCCATCGGCTCGTCGAAGTCGGTGCGGTGGTAGACCTCGAAGCGCGGGTTCAGGCCGCCGGCGTCCTCGGTCCAGGAGTGCTCCAGCAGCCGGCGCACGGCCTCGGCCACCGAGCCGATCGCCTGATACGTCGCCATGTGCCGCCCCCCACGCTGCCGTCCGGTTTACCGGTGCGGCCACTGTGGCAGTCCAGCGTGGCGGCACCGTCACACCCGCGTCACCCCGACCCGGCCGGTTGACACGGCGAGTACGCGCCGGTGACGCCCGGCGCGCAGAATGCACTCATCCACCGTGGAAAGGCGCTGACGTGACAGCTCCGGAACCCGTTCGTGGGGGCGTGCTGGTCGTTCAGGTGTGGTTCGAGGACGGTCCGGCCGACGCGTCGTTCCGCGCCCGGATCACCAGCAGCGTGGACCTCGACAGCGAGACGCAATACGTTTCGGTCGTCGCGTCGGCCGAGAGCGCCGTCGAGGAGGTGCGCAGCCGGCTCTCCGAGATGATCGATCACCAGCACCCGATCTGACGAACCTCCGACAGCTGAGGCCCGCTGTGATGCGCCGGTGACGCTGCGACGACTAGCGTGCGACTGTCTCCGCTGCTTACGCCAATGGGAGGCCGCCATGATCGCCGACCTGGTCGACTCGCTCGTCGCCGGCGAACCCGCGTCCCGGCCGGTGCTGCGCCTGTTCGACGATCCCAAGATCAGTTACGGGCGGGACCGGCGCGACGTGCCGGACGGATGCAAACGGCTGCTGGTCTTCCTCGCGCTGCACCGCCGCCGCGTCGACCGCCGCTACGCCGCCGGGATCCTGTGGCCGGACGGCACCGACGACCGCGCGGCCGGCAACCTGCGGTCCGCGCTGTGGCGACTCAACCGGGCGTATCAGGACCTGGTCCGGGTCGACCGGCACGGACTCGCCTTCGGACCCGACGTGCTGGTCGACATCGATCTCGTGGCGGAGTGGGCCAAGCGGGTCATCTCGGGCCGGCTCGCGCACAGTGACCTGCGGGTGGTGCCGACCGGCAACGAGGCGTTCGATCTGCTGCCCGGCTGGTACGACGACTGGGTGCTGGTCGAGCGCGAGCGCATCCGGCAACGCGTGCTGCACGCCATGGAGGCGATGAGCCGGCACCTGGTCGCGGCCGGGCGGTGCGCCGAGGCGGTGGAGGTGGCCCTGCTGGCCACGAGCGCCGACCCGCTGCGGGAGAGCGCCCAGATCGTGCTGCTGGAAGCGCATCTCGCCGAGGGCAACTGGGTCGAGGCCCGCCGCGGGCTGGACGCCTACCGCGGGTTGCTGGCCCGCGAGTTCGGCATCGAACCGGGCACACGGCTGCGAGCCCTGCTAGACGCGTACCCGAACGCTCGCGTCACTCGGCCGGCCGGTCCCGCGCCTGCCGGATCAACGCCGCGAGTTGCGCCGACGGCTGCACGCTGAGCCGCTCGGCCAGCAGCCGCCTCACCACATCGGCCTGCCGTCGCGCCTCCGCGATCCGGCCGTCGGCCAGGAACGCCGCCAGCACCAGCCGGTGCGCACTCTCCCGCAGGCTGTCGGCGGAGACGGCGGCCGTGGCCCACCGCAGTGCGCTGCCCGGGTCCCCGGCGCACAGCGCCGTCGAGGCGGCGTTCTCCAGCATCCGGAGGTACCGGTGGTGAAGGCGCTCCCGGCTGATCAACACCCAGTCGTTCTCCCAGCCGGGCAGCAGCGGCGGGCAGCCGCGGCCGATGTAGTCCGAGAGGAAGGCCTCGTCCACGGCGCCGGCCGTGAACCGCCGGGTGTCGATCTCCACCTCGAGCGGGATGGCCAGCACGCCGTCCCGCCGCTGGAGCAGGCACGGCGCCACCTGATCGAGCCGCCACAGCGTCGTCCGCAGAATCGCCATGGCCCGGTCGTCCCGGCGGGACTGCCACAGCGTCCCCGCCGCCTGGGTCCGTGCCGTCGGGCCATGGATGGCGAGGAACGCGACCAGCCGCTGCGCCGTCGGTGCCAGCGTCACCGGGCTGGCACCGCGGACGATGTCGAACCCGCCAAGCATCCTCACACGCCACCGGCCGGGCTCGGGAGCGGAGGAAATCTGCACGTCGATGCACCCCTCTCGACGTTCGCAGCAGACACCAGCCGCCGCACCGGAGGAAGCATGCTGTCGCAGCCCCGACAGTCGGTAGTCGGCTCCCGGCTCGGCTCCCGCCTCCCGCCTCCCGCCTCCCGGCTCCCGGCACCCGGCTCCCGGCTCCCGGCTTGCGGCTCCCGGCTCCCGGCTTGCGGTGACGACACGGCCACGGCCGGGTGACATGCCGGCGAGATCTTTGATCGATGGGAGGCTTGCTCACCGGCACCGGCACCGACGAGTCGCTGTGGCGATCATGGCCGACGATCGCGACCTGGCCCGAGCTGCCCCTGCCGACCGCCGCGCCGCTCGTGGTGGCGCCGCACCCGGACGACGAGGTCCTCGGCGTCGGCGGACTACTGAACCTGGCCGGCGCGGCCGAGGTGGTCGCGGTGACCGACGGCGAGGCGTCGCATCCCGACTCCGCGGTCCACCGCCTGGAGGACCTCGCATCGATCCGCCGGGCCGAGACCGCCGAGGCGCTGCTCCGGCTGGGGCTGCGGGCCGACGTGCACCGCCTGGGCCATCCGGACGGAGACATCGACGAAGACGCCCTCGCCGCACAGCTCGCGGAGCGGCTCACCGCCGGTCGATGGTGCCTGGCCACCTGGGCCTCCGACGGGCACCCGGACCACGAGGCCGCCGGCCGCGCCGCCGCCGCGGCGTGCCGGGCGACGAACGCCGTGCTGCTGGAATACCCGATCTGGGCTTGGCACTGGGCCGAGCCCGGCGATGCGCGGGTGCCCTGGCACCGGGCCCACCGGGTCGATCTGCCGGGAGAGGCGCAGGCCGCGAAGGCACGGGCCGTGGCGGCCTTCCGAAGTCAGATCGCCGCCCTGGGCCCGGGTCCGGGCGACGGACCGGTGCTGCCCCCATCGGTCCTGGCCAAATTCGCCCGCCCGTACGAGGTGGTGTTCGCGTGAGTACGCCGTTGCACTACTTCGAGGGTCTCTACGCCGCCGCCGAGGACCCGTGGAACTTCACCGACAGCTGGTACGACCAGCGGAAACATGCGCTGACCGTGGCGAGCCTGCCCCGGCGAAGGTACCGGTCCGCCTTCGAGCCCGGATGCTCCACCGGGATGCTCACCCACCTGCTGGCGGCACGCTGCGATCGCCTGCTGGCCGTGGACGCCGTCGAATCCGCCGCAACAACGGCGGCCGAGCGGCTCGGCGCATGCCCGCACGTCCGCGTCGCTCGCGGCCAGGTACCCGACGATTGGCCGGAGGAACAATTCGACCTCATCGTGCTGTCCGAGCTGATCTACTACTTCGACGACCTCCGGGCCGGTCGGCTGATCGACCAGACCATCACCTCGCTGGCCCCCGGCGGCGACCTGGTCACCGTGCATTGGCGGTGGCCGGTCCCCCAGCACGTCCGCAGCGCCGATGAGGTGCAGCGAGAGCTCGCCGGGCGCACCGAACTGACCCGCACCGTCAGCCACCGCGAAGCCGACTTCTACCTGGACGTCTACAGCCGCACCCCGCCGGCGGCGCGGTCCGTGGCCCAGCGAGAGGGCCGCTGCTGAGCTCGCCGCCGACACGATCGCCTCAGCGGACTCCTCCACGAATACGATCATGCTGCCTGACCTGCGCAGTCGGGATTTCCGGCACCTGCGGACTCGCGACGACGTCTTCGGTCAACTCATGACCTCGCCGACCGTACGGACTTCCATGCCCCGCACCTTGATTGCCCGCATGATCTTCGCGAAGTCGTCCCGATGGCACTCGGAACTGTTCGCCGGTGTCGTCGTGACGATCCGATGGAAGCAGAGGATGAGCCAGCCGCCAGCTGTCGCCGCCCATCGGGGCCCCGGTCTGTACACCAGCGCCTACGACTTGGCGCTGGTCGCACGCGCCGTGCGCGACAACCACCACGCGGCTCGGCGACCACGCCGATGCGGGACTGGTGGCCGTGCCGCTGTGGCGGGCATCGCGCGGGCGACGCATTAGAACGAGACTTGGATGCCAGTGCTCCAGGACTGGTCGCTGCGGCCTCCGAGCGGGACCGGCTGGGGCGGCCCGAATAGAGTGCGGCCGGTGCCGGTCAGCGGTTCAAGGATGTTCCCCGCCGGGTATTTCAGCGCCTTGCCAACTTCTCCAGGGGTAGTGATGTCGATGACGGTTTGGTTGCCCGCAGCGATGCGGTAGTCGGGGAAGATGTTGTTGCCGCGGGCGTTGCGGCCGAACGCGCCCTGCTGGATGACCTGGTTGCTCAGGATCGGGTCCGCGCTGTTGGCCAGTTCATCGTCGACGAGCCGGTTGACGGCGGTGCCGTATCTCGCCCGCTCCCACGCGGTGCCCACGGACCGCAGGAACCGCTGGACAGCCGGGTGGGTGGCCGCCTCGCCGTTGCCGATCGCCTGCTCGGCGCGAAACACCGCCTGCCCGATTTCCCGCTGGGCCACATAGCTGGCCCAGTTCTCGTACGGCGAGCCCCGGCCGACCGCGGTGCGCACCTCGCCGACCCCGCCGAGGCCGCCCCAGGTGTTTGGCTCCTTGTAGCGGGTGGCCCAGTACGCCAGCGAGAACCCCAGCCCCTTGCTCGCCTCTAGGAAGCCGAACTGGCGCACCTCGAGACCGAAGCTGATGCCGCCGCGCGCGAGGCCGTAGGTGCCCCGGCCGATCGCGTAGGCGTTCATGGCGGTGTCGCCGAAGACCATTGCGGCATCGAAGTGCCTGCCCTGGGCCTCGAGCGCCTGCATCCGCTCCGAGCGTTCCGTGAGGCCCTCGCCGACCCAGTCCAGGAACCGGCCGGAGTCGACGGCCCCGTACAGGCTCTGGAACCACTCGCCGGCCGCTGCGCGCTTCAGCTGCGCCTCCTCGTTCATCGGGACACCGGCGATGTCCAGCCAGGAGATGACTCCCATCTCGATCAGGCCGTACACGTTGTGCAGGGCGCCGGCCGCGCCGCCGGCGAAGTGCCGCACGGCCTTGCCGGCCTCGCCCGGCTCCAGGCCCAAGAGGTCCACGTAACGCGCCGGGTTGTTCAGCCCGTACGTGTAGAGACTGGTGCCGGCCACGGATCCTTTCGGGTCGCGCTGCAGGAAGCGGCCCAGCGCCGGGGAGTAGGCGCGGGCGCGCAGGTCGTACGCGGCGGCTTCGGTGTCGTAGCGGCGCCCCGCGTAGCCGGCTGGCATCGCTGTCCCGCTGGCCGCCGTCCGGTTTCCCCACAGGTCGTACGAGGCTCGGCCGACCACGACGCCGCTCACGTCGGTCAGCAGCCGCGGCGTGCCAACGCTGTCCTCGTGTACCCACAGGTCCTGCAGCGGCCGGCAGCTCTGCACCGGCCGCTCCTCGGCGCCGCCGTAGACGTGCTGGGCGACGAGCGCCCCCGACCGCCGCTCCTCTAGCACCCGGAGGCCGTCCAGGACCATCGTCGTCGCGGTCCCGCCGCGCAGCTCGGCGACGCGTCGCCCCTCGGCGTCGTGCAGGAATGTGACGAGCCGGGCGCCGGTCGCGGAGTCGACGACGCCGGTCAGGAGGTGTCGGCTGTCGTAGCGGTATTCCCGCGTCCCGTCGGAGACGAGGTTGCCCGCCCTGTCGTAGCGCAGGACGTGGCCACCGACCTCGGTGTACTGGTGCAGGGCGTTGCTGATGTACGGCACCGGCGGTCCGGCCGGCGGCAGTTCCTGGGTCCGGCTGCCGGCCGGGTCGTACGTCCAGCGGGCGGTGGGCGGGGTTTGGGCCAGCGGGCCGGCCAGCGCGTCCATCGCGGCCTGCCGACCTTGGACCGGCTCGGGCGGCGGGCTCGCCGGCGGGGCGAACGCGGCCGGGTCGAACGCGGGTATGCCGGCCGCCGGCTCGGCGTGGGTGAGCTGCCCGATCGAGTCGTAGCGCAGGCGGTCGCCGGCGCCCTGGCCGGCGGCCAGGTCGGTGCGCAGCCGGACGTCTCCGGCGGCGTCGTAGAGGTACTGCATGCGCAGCGCGTCGCCGGTTGCGTCCCGGTGCCGGATTTCCACCAGTCGGTTCACCCCGTCGTAGGCGTATCCGGTGGAGGTGCCGTTGCCATAGCGGGCGCGGGCCGGCCGTGTACCCCGGTACTCGAAGCGCGCTACCTCGTATGGCACCGGCAGGGTGGGCGAGCCCAGCAGACCACCGGGGCGGGTCAGGCTGCGCAGGCGGGTGATCCGGCCCAGCGCGTCGCGGTCGACAGCGATCCGGCGGCCGGCAGGGTAGCCCAGTTCCGTCAGCGCGCCCCGGGCGTCGAAGCCCCGGTCGAGGACGTACGGACCGGCCCCGCCGAGCGCCGGGGCGGTGAACGACCAGCACTCCTGGACTGCGCGGCCGAGGGAGTCCCGGGAGGTGGTGATCCGGCAATGGTCGTTGGCCTCGACCACCACCGCCCCGGCGGCGTCGTAGCCGTAGGACTCGAACCGCTCGCCTTCCACAGCCGGCGTTCCCGCGGCGACGGTCACCCGGATCAGCCGGCCCAGCCCGTCGTAGGCGCGGTGTCGCACGGTGCCGTTCGCGTCCCGGGTACGTCTTAGCAGGTCGTCGCCGTCATAGGCTTCCGCGGTGCTACTGCCGTCGGCGTAGCGAGTGGCCACTCGACGGTTGAGAGCGTCGAAGTCCTGGTCGGTCCTGGCGCCCGCGCCGTCGACGAAGGTCACCACGTGTCCGTCCGGGTCGTACTCGCGGCGGCACACGATCGGGTCAAGCGCAGGTCCGCCGCCAAGCCCGGAAGCGGTTCGTTCGATCGACTCGGCGACCAGCCGGCCATACACGTCGTACTCGTTGCGCCGGACGTTGCCCAGCGGGTCGACGGTCCGTTCCACCCGGTCGCGGCTGTCGTAGCCGGTCTCGGTGGCGTTGCCGAAGCCGTCCACCGTCCGCACCCGCCGGTTCAACTCGTCGTAGGCACACCAGGTGGAGAACACCTCGGATCCCGTCACCGCGGCGGTCGACGGGTCGCGTACCAGCTCAACGACGTCGATTCGTAGCACGTTGCCGTGCGGGTCGTGGTCTTGGCGTATCTCGTTGCCAAGCGGGTCGGTGCGTACCCGCTCGCGTCCCAACGCGTCGAAGGTCACGGTGCTGGCGGCGCCTGCTGCGTCGTCCAACCGGACCGCCCGATCCAGGGCGTCGTAGAAGGTATGGTTCGCCAGCACGGTGCCGGGTCCGGGCGGGGCGAGGTGGGCGCCAGCCGGGTCGGCCACCGGCAGGGGCGCGGGGAACAGGTTTCGCCGCTCCTCGATGCGCCGGCCGCGTTCGTCGTAGCGATACTCGGTGCGCCGCAGCAGCTCGAAGCCACCGTCCGGGCGCCGACCGAAGAGCCGCTCGACCAGCAGGTTGTCGCCTTTGTCATGGGTGAGCAGGCGCAGGTTTCCCGCGTCGTCCTCGATCCGGGTGATGCGGCCGAGCGCGTCGTAGCCGTACCGGGTGACTCGCCCCTCGTGCGAGCGCACCTCGACCGGGCGTCCGTCCCCGTCGTACCGGGTGCGACGGGTCGACGCCTCCGGCGTGCAGGCGCCTCGGGTCACCGCGATCTCAAGGCCCCGCCCGTCGTGGACCCGGATGGTCCGGGTACCGCGCGGGCTGGTGGTCCGCGCCAGCCGTCCCGCGGCGTCGTAGTCGTACCGGGTGACCAGGTGCCCGGCCGGGTTGCTACCGCCGAACGACTCTTCCACCAGGTGTGCGGCTTCGTCGTACCCCCGTGTGAGAACCTCGACCCCGCCGTGCAAGGGCCGGCCCGCCTCGTCGCGCAATTCCCGCTCGACCCGTACCACCAAGCCCCGCGCGTCGTATTCGGTGCGGGTGAGGTAGCGGAACGGCGCGGGACTTTCCGTGCGGACCACGCGGTCCAGCGCGTCGATCTCGAAGCGCGTCGTGCATGCGGACTCGGGGTCGCCGGCGTACCGGGGGCGGCGGATGGCAGTGACCATGCCGACGTCGTTGACCTCGTACTCGGTTCGCACCGCGAGGGTGTCCGGATCCGCCACCTGCGACTGCAGGTAACCCTCGCGGACACCGTCCTCGGGCCCGAAGTAGACGTGCGCGGTGACCGTGCCGGCCGCGTCGACGTGCCGCAGCAGGCGGCCCCGCACGTCGTGGTCGGTGAACCGCTCCACCGTCTCTGGCGTGCTGCTGCCGTCGGCCTGTGTGGTGGCGGGGCGGCGCACCAGCGTCGGCAGCCGGTACGGGTCACCGGGCGGTCCGGTGTACTCGTAGCGCACCAGGGTCCGGTGGTAGTCGGCCGATTCCGGCGCCCGGGGGTCCGCCGAGGCGGTGTACCGCGGATCCGAGGCGGTCAGCGGCTGCTGGTAGTCCGGGTCGCGGGTCCATTTGACCACGATGTCGTCGGAATGGGCCCGCATCGGGTCGGGAAAGATGTCGCCCCACGGGCCGCCGGTGAGGGCCAGCACCCCGGGCCGGAAGACGCGGCCTCGGCGCACCGTGGCGAGCACGTTGCCGAACGCCCGCCGTCGGCGGGCGGTCAACCCGGGGTGGGTCGCGATGTCGTCGTCGTGGGAGTCCTCGACGCGCAGGAAGTCGTCGCGCCCGTAGTGGTACTGGGTGAGGCGGCCCTCCGGGCTCACCGCTGCGACCAACGCTCCGTCCCGGTTGTAGCGGTACTGCCAGCGCAGCACCCCGGTCCCGTTCTCCTCCTTCAGCAGCAGGTTGCCCCGACTGTTGTAGACACGGCGGGTCCAGTGCCCGTCGGGCGCGACCAGCGTCGTGCGCGAGGCCGGTCTGTCCTGCTCGGTGTAGTCGTACTCGAAGACGTTGGTGACCCGCTCGTAGGTCAGCAGCCACTCGCCGCCGGCCCGCTGCCGCACCACCCGGTTGAAGTCCAGCTCACCCGGGTTGGTGCCGTAGACGTTCTCCACCTGCACACCGCCCACGCCGTCGATGACCCGGAGCAGGTTGTGCGCCAGGGGACCGGTCACTGCGGCGGTGGAGTACTCGTACCTGGTGGTCGTACCGGCCGGGAAGTGGGTGGTCGCCGGGGTGGTTACGGCGACGAGGTCGCCGAGGTCGTCGTACCGGTACGACCAGGCTCGACCGGTGAAGTCGCGGACCACCGTCAGCCGGCCCTCGTCGTCGTAGTCGAATGCGACAAGCCGGTCGGGATGGTTGACCCTGACCCGACGGAGCCGGTCGTCGGCGTACTCGAACTCCAGCGCGTTGTCGAACCGGTCGGCGATCCGGACCACGCGGTGCAGGTCTGGCCGCGCCGGGTCGCGGCGGTACGCGAAGCGCACCCCACCCGGCGTGGTAAGCAGGTAGCTGTCGGCGGCCGGGCCGAGGGTCGCGTGCTGCCCGTCCGGCGGCACCCAGTACGAGAAGCCGGCCTGCCCGTACCGGGGATGCCGGGTGTAGCGGTCCTCGCGCAGAGTCCCGGTCGAGCGCAGCAGGTCGTCGCCGGTCTCCCGGATCCAGAGGTTGTAGGCGTGGTCCCAGCACGGGCCGAGCGGCCCCAGGTACGCGACCTGGCTGCGGTACACCCGGTGGAACCGGAAGTCCATGCCGGCGCCCTTGACGACGAGGTCGTCCGCCTCGTGCACGAACTGCCCGCTGAACATCTCGATCGGGTCCGCGGCCCGCTGCACCTGACCGGTTGCCGGGTCGGTGCCGGCGATGCCGACCTGCGCCGCGAACGCGTCCAGCTGCGCGCCGACCACGGCGTCCACCGACGGGAGGCTCGCGCCGAGGTCCAACCCCTCCACCAGGTATGTCTGCAGCTGTCGCCGCTGCGACGCGGCGAGCAGCCCGGCGACGTCCTGCGGGTACGTCTGGATCACCGCGTTGACGAACTGCCGTACCGCCTCTCGGGTCGCCGGGGAGTCTCCGCCGCGGCGGAAGTGCTCCTGGGCGGCGAGGCGCAGCTGTTCGACCCGTTCGGCGGCCTCGTTGCCCTGCTCGCAGACGAGTTCGGCGTCGGGCATGGCTCAGCCGGCTTTCGACTGTCCGGTGCTGCCCCGCGTGCTGCCTGAGTCGTCGAACTGCTCGGGCGCGTTGACGATGAGGACCGAGGTGAGCAGCGAGCCGTTGAGCAACAGGCTCGCTTCCTGCCGGTCGGTCTCGGGCAGCAGCACGGAGACCTCGATGGTCTGGCCGGTGCCCATGCCGTCGTTGAGCCGTCGGCGCAGATCTTGCTCGTCGGTCTCGGACGGCAGCGGCCAGTGGGTGCCGGTCAGGTGCCCGGATGTGGGATCGACGTACGCGTTGAGCAGCAGGATCAATGGCATGAACCTCACTCCTCCGTGGCCGTGGGGTCGCCGAGCAACGTCAGACGGGCCCTGACCGCCTCGTCGACCGGCAGGCCGGTACGGCGGGCGAAATCGGGCAGCGGCAGGGCCAGGGCATCGGTGACCGGGGTGTTCGCGCCCAGGCCCTCGCGCACGGACTCGGGTACTGAGGTGTCGGCCAGCCTCGCCCGCAGGCGGTCCTCGGGCAGCAGCCTGGCGATCCGTTCCTTGACGTGGTCGGTTTCCAGCAGGCCGGTGACACCGGGCGGACGCCGTGACGGCATCCGCCACGAGCGGGCGAGCGCCTGGTGGATCTGCCGCAGCAGGTCCTTGGTGGCGCTGCCGCCGCTGATCGGGTCGGGCTGCTCCTCGAGCAGCACCGGGGCGACGGGCAGCGTCTGCTCGTCAACCACCGAGTCGGTACGCGCCACGAGCCGGTCCTGCGGCAGTGGGAGCGGCTCAAGGCAGCGGCTGCCAGTGCGCAGGCACGTGGAGAGCGAGCGTGAGGTGATGAGGAACTTCGTGGTGACCTTGGGGCCGCCGCCGCCCTGGTCGTCGGCCGGCTTCGGCTTGCGGGTGTGCACCTGGTACGTCCGGTTGAAGATGGCGCCGGGACCCCACCACGGCGCCCCGTAGATGGTGCCGAAAACCTGCACGCTGGTGTCGGAGGTGGCCCGGTAGTCGTAGCCGGTCAGCGATGTGTTGGCCTGGTTGTTTGAGTTGTTCGCGATCTCGGAGATGCCTCCGTGGCTGGGGTCGCCCTTGGTCCGGTCGATGGTCCAGGGAGAGCTGATCGTGTACACGGAGGTCGGCTGGTCCTCGATCTTCTTCGTCTCGCCGCCAAGGCCGCCGACGCCGCCGTTGTTGGCGTGCAGCGAGATGGTGAACTCCTCCGTGTTCTCGATCCACTGCTCCGCCGGCGGCTCTTCCTTGGTGACTGTCTCCGGAAAGTGCCCGGTCTCCAGCAACGCCTCGACGCACAGGCCGGGCATGCCGGTGGGGTGCTCGACGACGAGGAAGAATTCCTGCACGCCCTCGATGATTCGCAGGCCCTGCGCGAACGTGCGCCGGTCGGTGGGCTGCAGCATGTGCGGGCGGGGCAGCATGATGAATGACGCCCGGTTGGTGCCCTGGTGGTAGCCGGTCAGCAGGTTGTACATCTGGCTGATGTTGGTGGACGTGCCCTGGGTCTCCCGGCTGTTGCGCGAGGCATCCGCCTGCACCTGGAAGCTGTCCTGGTCGGTGGTGCCCCACTTGTGGGAGATCTTGCCGTTGACCTCGGCCTGGCCGTACGGCGACGGCGGTGAGGTGTACTTCGAACCCAGCTCCAGGCCGGTCTCGGTGGTCTCGGTGTGCGCCCGGGTCTTGTCCGTCTTCACGCCGGAGACCGAGGCGGTGAGGATCTCGCCGTTTTGCGTCGCCGCCTGGTACAGATCACGGATCTTCGGCTCGAAGTCGATGATGTGCGGGTAGTCGGAGAGGACGACCGCGCGCTCGACCGGGACCTCACGGCACAGTTCCAGCAGGGACGCGTTGCCGGCCGGGGACTCCAGAATCACTTTGTCGATTCCCTCGCCCTGGGCCTCGAGGGTATGCGGGACCCCGAGGTCGCTCGGGCTGGTTGATGCGGACACCAGCTCGTCGCCCCGGTACGCGTACAGAGTGACCCCCTCCACTGCGGGGCGGGTGGGGACGTACCAGCAGAGTTCCAGCAGCAGGCCGCCCTTGGGCCCGGCGGAGAACACCACCTGGTCGATGCCCTGGCCGGCGACCTCCAGTCCGTGCTCCACACCCGCGTCCGCGGGAGTCGTCGCGGAGCCGACCTGAGTACCCGCGCTGTAGGCGGTCATCGACACGGCCCGCGGCTTGGGATCACCCTTGGCAGACACCAGGCGGGCGGTCACCCGGGAGGAGGCCGGCAATCGCACCGACATGCCATCCTCGAAGGACAGCTCGCCCCGCCCGTCGGGAGTGTCTGGGTACTGGTCGACGATCTTCATCGTCTTGCCGGGCTGCGCTTCAAACGTCACGTCACCGGCAGGATAGGGGTTCGGCAGAGCACCGCCGGGTGTTACGTCGGCGAAAGAGAGGCAGCGCGGGCGCGGCACCGGCGCGGGCTCGCGCAGGGCTACCTTCGTGGTCACCCGGCCGGTTGTCGGGAGGGTGACCGCCATGCGTTGACCAAGGTCGAGTTCCCCGCTGCCGTTGCCGCCGGACGGGTAGGAGTCGACGACCATGTTGCGATCACGATCGACATCGAAGCTGACGTCGCCGTCAACGTACGGGTTGGCCAGCGAGACGCCAGGCCGCAGAGCATCGAAGCGCAGGCACGTCGTCTTCTGTTCGACGATGGTGTCGGAGTGCGGGAACACTGCGATGTTGAGCATCACCCCGTAGCACGCCAGGTATTCGTCGAGGATCTGGGTAAGGCGTTCTGTGGGTACGTCGGGAAAGATCACATAACCCCGGTCGGTCTCTTCCTTGGTCGCCTGGTACCCCGTGATGGTGGCGCTCACCTTGAGGAACAGCAGTCCGCGCGGGCACGGATCCGCGTCCGACGGGACGATGTCCGGCTCGTATGCCGAGATCGCCAGCGACGATCGGAACGCGAACGGGTACGCCTTGTTCCCGAACGTAGTGTCCATCATGTCCGGGCTGACGGCGACGAGTTTCCACGGGATGTCCAGCGGGAGCGCCATGTCCTGGTAGGCCACGTCAACACTTCTTTCATGAGGGAGTTCACGCGGGGCCCGGCGGCCAAATGGCAGCCAGGTGCAAGATTCCAGCTAATCGCCGGCCACAGCATTGCGGCATGCGACAGAGCACAACGTTCCAACGTCCACATCGGGCCACCGGCCTCGTCTCCACGTTGGCCGCCAGAATGCTGCTCAGGTGCCATTCCGTCGTGACGGTGCTAATAGCGTGTGGTCACGCGCATCTCTCGCCACGTGATTCGGCCGACTATGCCATCGGCCTCGACACCCCGCATCTTCTGGTACCAGCGCACGCCGTTTTCGGTGCGGTCATCGAACACCCCGGTTGATTTTCCGCACCTCCGTTCGCCGATGAACTGCTGCACGAACGCGACGTCCTTGCCTGTCATGCCTGGGGTCAGGGTCCGGGTGCCCGGGCTTCTGTCCCGCGGTCTCGGCCTCGGCTTTGTCGCCTCGAGAATGGCGTTCGTTGTCTTAGGGCCGACAACACCGTCCACTGCGAGACTCTTCGATCGCTGGAAATTGCGGACCCAGGCTTCGGTCTTGCTGCCAAACTCGCCGTCGACCACGAGCTTTCCGCCGAGTTGGTTCGCGAGAATCTGGAGTTCCCTAACGTCGCCGCCCTCGCTCCCGTTTCGGAGAACGCGATCGCCCAGCCTCTCGACCCTTGCTGCGGCGATACCCCAGGCCTGTGCGCTGTTTTCCAACGCCGGCGTGTGACTCACGCTGACATGCAGGTGCTTATCGTGCGGGTTCGCGCCGGTGTACCGTGCGGGCTTGAACCCCCGTACCCGGCTCCAGATAGTCCGGTCGAAGATGACGTATTGCGTGGACGGGTGTTGGACGGCTTTACGGACAACCAGGATCGGATCGATGCCGTCCTTGTCGAAGTCCGCCGCGTTCACCGAGTTATCGTCCGTGTCCGGGTTGTGGTCCGACTTTCTGGCTTGGTGTGCCGCGTCCCCGATCCAACCGTCCGATGTCTTGTCCCGGCGGGGCCAGCGTTCATTGATCTCGTCTCGCAGGATTCTCAGTGCGGGCGCGAGATGTACTTCAGCTTGGATTCGGGATCCGTCTAATGCGATGCGCCGATGCCCTGGCGAAGCGTCAAGTCGGTCATCCGACTCCTCGTCTTCTTTCTCGTCCACGCCGAGGTCATACGCAACAGCCTCTCCGAGGTTGCCCTCGGGATCGTCGTCCTCGTCCGCATGCGCGATTTCGGGGTCTTCGAGATCGGGGGGAGAATCCATGACACACGTCACCTCTCAAGCCTTCCTGGCACGAGGTATGATGCCTAGCGGGATCGATAAGAGGCGCACCCGCGTACATCCTTTCTAGATGGCAACTACTCGGATCGAAAGCTCAAGTCGGGTACACGACGTAGTCTGCGTCTTCCAGCTCGATCGCGGACAATAAGCCTCTGTCCATCGCGGCCGTGGCATGACGTGTCCATGCCCGACAACGGCACGCAGCCCGACAAGTCCGACCTCAAGGCCGCATCCGCGGCCGAGTACGGGGCCGCTGCGGACCTTCGATGACCTGCGCATTCACGCCGGACCCTGCGCCTCTGCATTGCCAGCGGCTCTGGCAGTTGGCGCCGCCTGCCGAGTGAAGGTATGGACGCTGTCGAGCCGGCGCTCGGCGCTCGGACTCCACAGCGCGGAGATAAGCGCCAATTCAGCTGGCGGGTTGTGGCTCGCTGGGGAGCCGACGTGGGTGCCGAGGCCCACCCGCCCCATAACCCCAAACGTCCGACCACTTCAGTCTTCCCGAAGAGGTCACCAGGCGGAAAGTCCTGGCGGGAGGTCGCCCAGCGGGGGCAACGAGGAATCGAGCGGGCGGCAAGCCGTTGCGGAACCCGCTGCCGCTGAGGCCGACCTGACCGGCGCCTCATCCATCAGCTCGCCCCCGTGCCGGAAGCCGCCCGCACCGCGCTGCTCGTGCTTGCCCTGACCGCGGCGCCAGAGCTTCCGGTGATACTCACGGCGCTCGGCGCTCGGTCTGCCGGCGTCGGTTTTGGATCCGGCGGACGCGGCCGGGCTGATCGTCGCCGACGGGAACGGCTCCGGTTCTCTCATCCGCCGGTGCAGACCGCCGTGGAGAACGGGGCCAGCGGGTGGCGACGCCGCCGGGCCTACGACGCCTTGATCTCCTCGTGCGACGGTAACAACCGCCTCCGCTCCCAGCCGGCCGCCGCCACCGGGCCGGACGACGAGCTCGAGGCGACCGCCGGGCGGAGGCGGGATCTGTCGGCATCGGCCGTCGCGGCGCACACGCTCTACCGTGCCGCGCAGCTCGGCGCCGGGGAGGGCGGGCGGGCCCAGCGGCTGGTTCGCGCCACCGCCGACGCGCTCGACGGCGGGCTGCTGGACGAGGCTTCCCGCTGGTATGAGCGGGCGTCCGCCACGGCAGGCGACGCCCGCTTCGCAGCCGACGTCGATCTCCTACGGCGACGGGTTCTGACCATGTGGGGACCATGTAGGCGTACCTGTCGACGGCCGCAGACACGGTCGCGGTTGACGATCCGGGGCGGGTCGCTCGGCTGCTGTGTGATACCGGCGCTGCGGTGTGCACCGAGGGGCGGGTCAGCGCGGCCCGGGCGGATGGGCTGGCGGCCGTGCGGATGTGCCGGCGGCCGTGCGGCACGCGGAGGCCGCCGGCGACCCTGTCATTCTCAGCCACGCCCAAGTCGTGCACGCCCAAGCCCTGATCCTCGGTGGGCAGGTGACCGCGCCCGCGAGGTACTCGGGGCCCCTCGCGCCGTCCCGGCTCGACCGAGAACCCGGTGGCGCTGGGCAGATGTGCCACGCCTGATGGAGGAGTTCGCCTGGCCCGGCGCGCTGCTGGACATCTCCGCCGCTCCGGCCGCCGGCGGCAGCGCATGAGCCTCGCCCAGCCTTGGCGGGCACATCGGCGGAGTTCACCGGTACTGCCCTGCTGGTCGCCGCCGCGCGGCATTGACGCCAAAACCAAGGGACGGAAGGCCATGAACGGGTGGCACTGGCCCAGCCTAGGCACGTAGAGGGTTGTCAGCTACCGGACATGGTCTCCTGTGGGGCAATGCCGGCATTCGCATTAGGGTAGGGGTCCCTGAGAGTTCTACGACATGGCCAAACGGGCAGCAGGCGGAAGTCAGGACCGCACGCTTATTAGGGCGGTGTGACCTTGGTGGGTGCGGGCACTCGGGACAAATCACTCGGTCACGGCGGACAATTCGATGAGAACACCGGGCGCGCGACCGTCACAGATTTTAAGTCTTACCGCGGAGCGAGTCGAGCCGCTTACTAGGCGGGGTGGTTGACATGACGGGTGGCCGCTGGGCTCTATTTGCTACCGGACTGATGATGGTCGCGGCGGCCGTCGTCTTTCTGCTGATCCAGCACGACCAGGTGGCGGTGGTCGCTGCCGTGCTCTCCGCCGTGGTGGCGATCGCTGGGCTCGGCGTTGCGGTCTGGGCGGCGCTCCGGAAGCCCGCCGGTCCGGGACGACGGTGCGAGTGCGGCGGTCTGGTTCGGTCCAGCGCTCAGGTGCTGGGATGAACGCCACGGCAGTCACCGGGGTAGACGTGCAGGGCGACGAAGTGCCGACACAGGTCGACGTTCAGCGGTCGGGGTCGGTGGACGGTGACGGCGACGCAGTGACGGGCTTCCGGCAGCGGTGAGGCATCACGAGGACCGCAACCCTCAGGTGGTGAGCGCTCACCGCACCGGTGATGTGCAAGCCGAGGCCGCCGTGGTGGCGGTGACCGGCGTGGTGCTCGGCCCGATCACGGTCGGCCTCAGCCGTTACCTGCTCGACGAATTCCCGGTGTCGCCACCCGCAGTGCCTGCAGGGGTGTCGCTCAGCCACCTCTTGGCGGCCCGCTACGCGTTCCTGCCGTTCGCGGGCCGAAAAGCCGAGCTCGACGACTTGCGTGGCTGGCGCGATGATCCGCAACGCTTGCGGGCCGCGCGGTTGGTGTACGGCCCGCCGGTCAGGGCAAGAGCAGACTGATCGCCCAGTTCGCTCGCCAAAGCACACAAGAGGGATGGTGGGTCGTTCAGGCCCGCCACGATTCGGCCCTGGACGAGGTACCGGCAGCCAAGTCTAGGCGACCTAAATCCGGTCTGCTCCTGGTAGTCGACTACGCGGAGCGCTGGCCAGCCAGTCATCTGCTGACCATGCTCCGCGAGCGGGTGCAGCCCGTTGCCGGCCCGGTTCGAGTGCTGCTGGTCGCACGCCCCGCCGGATCCTGGTGGCACGGGTTGCGACACGAGCTGGCAAAGGCGGGGATGGCCAGTAGCGCAACTGGGCTCGGCCCGCTGGCACCGACCATCGCCGGACGGGCCGCGATTTACGGCGCGGCGTGCGCTACCTTCGCCGACCGGCTCGGCGTGACTGACGTGACCGAGTGGCCGGTCCCCGACCTGGCTGGCGACCGATGGAAACTGGTTCTCACAATTCATATGGCCGCGCTCGCCGCAGTGGACGCCCACGTGCGGGAAACGACCGCGCCTATCGAGCCCGACCTGATCTCGGCCTACCTGCTCGACCGCGAGCACGCCCACTGGCAGGCCCTGCATGGCAACGGGCGGATCGGCACCGCGCAGGCCATGATCGGTCGAGCCGCCTACACGGCGACGCTCACCGGTCCGATGCCTCGTGCCCGCGCCGTCGAGGTGCTCACCGCCGTCCAGGTTGAGCCAAGTAATTCCGTCGTAGACGACCACGCCATGTGCTATCCGCCGGATGATCCCGCCGCCGCCTTGCAACCCATCTATCCCGACCTGCTCGGCGAGGACTTTCTCGCGCTGAGCACTCCCGGGCATCCGGTAGCCGACTACCTTCCGGACGGGTGGGCAACAACCGCAGCGGCGAAGTTGCTGTCCGGGGTAGATGCAGACGAGCCGTCACCTTGGGCTGCGTCCGCGGTTACCGTCCTAGTGGAGACGGCTCGGCGCTGGCCGCACATCGCCACCGGCGTCCTCGGCCCGCTGCTGCGGGCGAACCCCGGACTCGCCCTGACGGCAGGCAACGCCGCGATGACCGGGCTAGCAGCCATCGAGGACATCGGGATGGAGGTGTTAGACCTGATCGCGGCACGGTTCCCCGCCAGGCGCCACCTCGACCTCGACGTCGGCATTGCCGCGATCACCAGCCGGCTGACTGGCCCGAGGCTGCGGGCCGCCGTCGACGACCACACCCGCGCCAGTCTGCATGACGAGGCCGGCCAGCGCCTGGGCAACGCGGGCCGCTATGCCGAAGGCGCCGACGCGCTGGCCGCGGCGGCGGACCTCTACCGCCACATGGGGGACGAGTACGCTTCCGAACTCGCCGGCGCGCTGTCCTCGCTCAGCTACCTCTATTCCAAGCTGGGGCGACAGTCCGAAGCCATCGCCGCTACCACAGAAGCAGTCGGGACCTTGCGGCGGCTTGTGCGCACCGACGTCAGCCACCTGCCCGACCTCGCGAATGCGTTGCAGAGTCTGGGTGTGGACCTCAGCCATCAGGGCCGGCTGGCCGAATCCTTGGACGCCACCGTCGAGGGGGTGCGCTACCTGCGACTGATCGCCGAGGCCGACCCCGAGCGATCCAAGGTTGACCTGGCGCGGGCATTGGCAAACCTCGGCATCCGGCTAAGCCATGCTGGCGAGCGGAAGGAAGCGCTGGTCGTCGGCCGCGAAGCAGTGGGGCTTTTCCGAGAGGCGGTGGCCCGTGACCCAACCCGCCACCAAGACGAGCTGGCGCTCGCGCTGGACGAGCTCGGTAGCCGCCTCACCGACGTCGGTCGACGGGAGCAGGCGGTGGAGGCGTCGCAGGAGGCCGTGGTGCTACACCGCCGCCTCGCGGCGGTCAACCCGGCGGCGTTCGGACCCGACTTGGCGCAGTCGCTGGGCCGCTTGGGGATCCGATTGTCGTTCGTCGGGAGATGGAGCGAAGGCCTGGCGGTGACCGCGGAGGCGGTCGGCACGTGGCGTCTGCTTGCTGCGATGGCTCCCCTAGCCTACGAACCTCAGCTGGCCGAAGCGCTGAGCTTATACGGGGTTCGCGCGGCTGAAGTAGGTAGGGTTGCCGACGCCCTACGCGCCACTGCAGACGCGGCACACGTACTACGCCGACTCGCCTCAGACAACCCGCGGGCGTATCAGCCCAACCTTGCGGCAACGCTGGACAACCTAGGCGTTCGCCTCTTTGAGGCCGGTCGCCGAACGGAGGCCCGGCAGGTAACGGCTGAGTCCGTGCAGCTCTATCGAGATCTCGCGGCCGCCGATCCCCGTACGTACGAACCCGACCTCGCGATGGCGCTTGCAAATCTCGGTGCCTTCGCCTCCTCACTGGGGGAGCCGGAAGCGGCGGTAGAGGCGGCTGCCGAAGCCGTGCAGATTCGGGGACGGCTCGCCGCCGCCAACCCGGACGCATTCCTGCCCGACCTAGCCATGTCGCTCGTCAACCTGGGCATCGGACTGGCCAAGACCCACCGCTGCAGCGACGGGCTGGTCGTCACTGCGGACGCCGTACAGATGTGCCGCCAGCTCTCCGCAAACGTCCCCGACGCCTTTCGGTTTGACCTGGCCCGGGCGCTACGCGGCTTCGCCGCGGTCCGGCTCTGGTGCGGTCGGGAGCTGCCGGAGGCGTCGGCCGCAGCCGACGAGTCGCAGGCCCTGCTCCGCTCTCTCGCCGACGAGTACCCCGATAAGTTCACGGCGGAGCTTGCCTCACTCGACGATATCCGCATTGGCCTGCAGGCCGCCAGCACGAACTCCAGCGGCGACAACCCCGATGGAGTGCTTCCATCTGCCGCCTCGGAGCCCGTGGCCGGCGACGGCCAGGATGCCACGCCCTAACTCGTGCGACCTGTATGCGTTCTTGCCGTGGGGGGTGCAGCCGCGGAATCTGCCCCGGGCAGCCGGCCCACACCGGTCTGCGTGCCGGCCCGAGCGAACCCGCTGTGACCGCGGGTGTCGGCTAACCGGAGCGACCCCAGCATGCCGAGCGATCGGGGCACGAGCGCAAGGCCAGAGCCCGGCGGCTACCCACGGCGGTCGTGGACCCCCGGGCCGCTAGCCTGGCCAGCACTTCGGTTGCTTGGTCGCCGGCGTCAGCGGGCGTAGCCGCCGGACGACCGGGTCAGGGACGTCGGGTTGGGTCGCTTCCCAGCGGCGCTGCAGCGCGTCCAGGAGGTTGCTAATCATCACCTCGGTGACGTGGCTGTAGATGCCCCTTACGCCGGCGAGGCGGTGTCCGAGGCGGCGGGCTTGTGCGATTTCGGGGATGCCGTCTTCGATGAGCCAGGTCTTGTGGGTGTGGCGCAGGTCGTGGAAGTGCATGCCGGGCAGTATCGGCGGGATTTCTCGTTTCGTGTCGCCGGTGACGGCGGGGGTCCAGGCGCGGCGGTTGAAGTTGGAGCGGCGTTGGTGGTAGCCGCGGGCGCCGGGGAAGACGGTGTCGTGGAGGTGTTCGGCGAGGTGGGTGGCGAGGAGGTTGGTCAGGAAGCGCGGTAGGCGGATGTGGCGGACGGAGTCGTTGGTCTTGGGTGGGCCGAGGTACAGCTTGCCTTCGACTTCGTGCAGAGCGCCGATGTCGGGGTGGACGTAGATGTTGCCGGTGGTGAGGTCGAGGTTGTCTCGGTGGAGGCCGGTGAGTTCGCCCCATCGCATGCCGGTGTAGGCGGCGGTGAGGATCATCAACCCGTCGGTGGCCCGTGGTTGGCGGGCGACGATGGCGGCGACCTGGTCGGCGGTGGCGTGGGGTCGTTCGGCGCGGATGCCTTTGGGGATGCGGATGCCGCGGCAGGGGTTGAGCGGGATGCGCCGGTCTTCGACCGCTTCCTGGAGGATCATCGACAGGACCATGATCACGTCGGTGACGGATCGGGGTGACAGGCGCTTGCCGAGGGTGACGGCGAGCGTCTTGACGTGTTGGCGGCGGATGTCGACCAGGGACAGCGGGCCGAGGGCGGGCAGGATGTGCAGCCGCAGGTGGCTGCGGTAGGCCGACCAGGTGGCCGGGGATGCCTGGTGTGTTGACTGCCAGATGGGTACCCAGTCGGCGAGGGGGATGCGTCCGCCGCGGGGGTCGATGAAGGTGTCGCGGGCGACTTCCACGTCGATCTCTTTGGCGCGGATGACGGCGTCGGCGCGTACGTCGTGGACGGAGTCGGTGGTGACGGTGCCGTCGGGCATGCGGAGGCGGACGCGGAATTTGGTGCCGCGCTTTTCCACCCAGGCCATGGCTATTCCTCCGATCGGTTCGTGTGCGGTGCGTCGGTGATGGACGCGTGACTTCCGGCGTGGGGCAAGTCGGTGGTGGTAGGCGGTCGTGGGCGTCGCCGGGTGGGGCGCCGTCCGGTGGCGGGTTCCGCGGCGGCGGCGATGATGGCGGCGAGGTCGGCGGCGGAGAAGCGCAGGTGCTTGCCGAGGAAGGTGCAGGGGATCTGGCGGCGGCCGGCGCGGCGGCGCAGCCAGGATTCCGTGACGCGCATTCGTGCTGCGGCTTCTGACGGGGTGTAGAGACGCGGTTCTTGGTCGTCGCTGTGACCGGTTACGTGGGCGGGTGGGGGCGCGGGTGGCGGTAGCCGGCGTTGGGGTCGAGGCGGGGTGGATTGCATGCGGCTTCCTCGAGTCGAGGTGGGTGACGGGGCCTGGGCCAGCACGGGTGGCTCTTCGCGGGCAGCGTGGGGCCGTCCGCGAAGAGCCGTGTGGTGCGGCAGGGTTCAGTGGTGGCGGCGCAGCAGGAGGCGGAGGGCGGTTGCCGCTTGGGCGGGGACGACGCCGTTGCCGAGGACGCGCAGCGCGGCGGTGCGGGGCAGTCCGAGTGTGGGGTTGGTGACCCAGTGTTCGGGTAGGCCCATGAGCCATTCCACGAACGGCGGCGCGAGGACGGGTTTGCCGTGCTGCCCGGGTTGGGTGGGTGCGGGGACGGGCCGGCCGATCAGTATTTCCCAGCTGGCGATCGCGGGGGCGTAGATCCCCCAGGTGGTCTCGTCGAGTGTGCCGAGGCTTCCGCTGGTGAGCTGGGCGACGGTGGTGCGCAGGTCCGCGCTGCCGTCGCCGTGGCGGCCGGGGCCGTGCGCGTCGGAGGCCCGGGGCGTCGGTAGGTGATGTGGTACGCAGCGCACGGCCGCTGACGGCAGGGTGAGGTCCCCGTGCGAGCCCCGTTGCCCTGGGCAGCCTTTCTGCCCGTCGGTGGCACGCGGGGTGGGCAGCAGTACTTGTGACAGGGGCGGCCGGAAGTTTGTGCCGGCGCGACGGCCTGAGGTGCCGGTGTCGCTGGCGCGTGGGGTCGGTAGAAGGTTATGCCGGGTGCCGTGGGGTTCGATGACGTCGGGCAGTCCGTGCTGGTGGCCTGGCCCCTTGCCGTCACGGGCGCAGGGTGTGGGCAGCGTCCGCAGCCTCTCCCCCGCTTCGGGTGGCGAGCAGGAACAGCCGGTCGCGTCGGTGGGCGGCGCCGATGTCGGATGCGCGTAGGCATAGCCAGCTCGTGTCGTACCCGAGCGTGGCCAGGTCGGCGTGGACGACGTCGAGTCCGCGTCTGCGGAGGGCGGCCACGTTTTCCACGAACACGAGTGGGGGTCGAAGGACGCGAAGGGCTGTAGTGATGTGGTGCCACAGGCTGGAGTGGGGTCCGGTGATGCCGGCGCGTTTGCCGGCGTTGGAGATGTCCTGGCAGGGGAAGCCTGCGGTGAGGACGTCGACGGGTGGGACGCGGGTCCAGTCGACGGTGCGGATGTCGCCGAGGTTGGGCACGTGCGGCCAGTGGTGGGCGCAGACGGTGCGGGCGTGTCGGTCGGTTTCGGCGTACCAGATGAGCTGGCCGCCGAGCACCAGTTCGACGGCCAAGTCGAGGCCGCCGTATCCGGTGCACAGCGATCCGATCCGCGGCCCGGGAACGTGGTCACTCACGCCACCTCCCGCGCACCGGTGCGGACGTTGGCGCCCAGCGGTGGTCGTCAGTCATCGGCGACCTCCGCGGGTAGTTCCGGCCGGCGGAAGATCAGCACGTCCTCGTGGGTGATCAGGTGCAGCGGGGTGCCGACGGTGCGGGCCTTGCGCACGGCTTGAAGTTGAAAAAACGACGGCCGGGCGACGAGCCGCCCGTCGCGGACCGCGGCGAGGAGCGCGACGCACCGCTCGGTCGGGATGAGGCCCGCGCGGACACCAGCGGCGATGACCGCGCTGGGCAGGTCGACGAGCTGGCCGTTCTTGCGCCACGGACGGGCGGTGACCACCACGGTGCCGCCGGGGCGCAGCAGCACCGCGCACCCGGAAAGGATCTGCTCGAACCCATCAGTGAGACCGGTGAGGTCCCGGTAGGCGAGGTTTCCCTTGTCGGTGCCGTCGTTGTAGGCGTTGTCGAACTTCGCCACCCCGTCGGCGCCGGGTCGGACGAGGCCGTGAACGGTGGGCCCGTACGGCGGTGAGGTGACGACCAGGGCGACCTGCCCGGTGAGGGCGGCGGGCAGCAGCGATCGCAGGCGGGTGGCGTCGCCGCGGACCACGGAGGCCCGGCCGCCGGCGCCCTGTTGCTGGGCGTGGGTGATGTTGGCGTCGGCGATGTTCGACCAGCGCGGCTCGTACTCCACCCCGATCGCGTCGCGGCGCGCGTGGATCGCTTCGATCAGGGTGGTGCCGATTCCGCACATCGGGTCGAGGACCAGGTCGCCGGGCTGGGTGTAGGCGGCGATGGCGTGTGCGGCGATCGCGGGCAGCATCCGGGCGGGGTGTTTGACGGACTCGGCCACGTAGCGGCCGCGGCGCTGCACCGGCCCGGTCCGCTGGGCGGTCGCCCACACTGACAGGCCCTCCGGTCCGCCCGGCGCGCGGTGGCGTCCGCCGGTGTCGCGGTGGCGGCCCTCGTAGAGGTGGCGCCTGCCGGGGCGGGTGTCCTCGGCCGGGTTTGCCGGCTGGTTCGGGTCGGCGGGGAAGGGCAGGTGCTCAGCCACGGCGACCGCCCCCCGAGCGCGGTTTCGGCTGTGGCGTCGGTGCCTGGTGGTGGGTGAACACCAGCAGGTCCGCGTGCACCCGCAGGTGCGCCACCGTCCACGGCTGCTCGGCCTGCGTGGCGAGGGCGAGGAGTTCCTCGTCGGTGACGTGGTAGACGAACGCGTCGCCGCACGTGTCGGCGGTGACGGCGACGATGTGCTGCAGGTAGCCCAGCCCGACGCTGGCGGCCGCCTGCACGACGGGGGTGAAGTCCTGCGGGGCGGCCGGGCTGGCGGGGGCGGTGACGACGAGGATCAGGCAGCCGCCGGGTCGCAGCAGCCGCGCGCACGCGGTCAACAGCCACGCCAGTCGGATGCGGTTGGTCGCGTCGGCGGTGTCGAGGGGCCAGCACGCCACGACCAGGCTGGTCGCCTCCGCCAGGGACGCGCCGTCGGGTACAGGGACAGCCGGGTTGCTGGACGGGGGAAGGTCGGCGTCGGTGAGGTCGTCACCGAACCAAGCGGTCGTGTCCGGCAGGTCGCCGTCGTCGAACTGGGCGGCCGAGTCGGGGCGGGTCGGCGGGCCGATAATCAGGCTGGACGCATCGGTGAACCAGCCCGGATGGTGTCGGCGCCCACCCGTGGCGCAGGCGCTGGTGAGGGCGTGGTCCGTGGTGAGGTCGATGACCGCGTCGCCGGGGCGGCTGTAGGCGGCCACGAGCCGGTAGGCCAGCCGGGCGCCGATCGCGCGGCCGGTGTCGGAGTCCGTGCGGGCGGTGCGCCACACGGTGACCGGGACCGGCGGGTCACCGGCCACCAGGTCGATGAGGGTCGGGTCGACATGCGGGTCGACGGGGTGGGCGGGGTCGTGGTGGTGCTGCGGCGTGTGCTCGCTCATCTGGATGTCGGCTCCGCGCCGCGCGGGTAGTGCGCTGACACCCCCAAACCGGCGGTTGTGTGCTCTGACGAACGCCCCCGGTTCTCACAGCGGCTCGCAAGCGCTCACGGTCAGGCGTTCGTTGCGCTCACATCGCAGGTCAGCGGCGGTATAGCGGTACTGGGCTGGTGAGGGGGTCGCGAGCGCCCCGCCGTTTGCTCCAGTGGCGTGCGCCCGCTCAACCCGGCTGGGCCGGGGCGGGGTGTGGCGTTCGGCTGCTGTGCGGTGGGAACATGCGGCGGCGCCCTCACCTGAGAGGGTGAGGGCGCCGGCGGGTGTTGCGAGTTCGGGTCGGTCAGGCAGGGCCGTGCCAGTGGACGCCTCAGGCGGCCGCCCCGGCTTCGCACACGAGGTGAGGTCGGCTAGTGGTGGCACGGCCGGCGCGAGTGGCTGCTCGGTGTTCGGCTTGCGCGGCGAGGGTTGCGGCGGCGTGCGGGGAGGCGGTGCCGGTGAGCAGACCCCTGTGCAGTGCGTCGGCGATGCGGGTGTCGATGCGGCCCAGACGCATGCGTAGGGCGTCGGCGGTGATGCCGAGTCCGGCGGCGATCGGCTCGATCGCCCGCCGTGCGAGCCGCACGTCGATGTAGGGCTGTTCGTCGTCCGGGTCGAGGATGCCCAAGCCGACGGCGCGGCGCACGAGCACGTCGGGGTGTCCGTAGGGCACCTTGGGGGTGCGAGGGCCGGGCAGGTGGTCGACGTTGGCGATCGAGGTGTACTCGCCGGCCTGCAGGCGCAGCCGGTGCCCGGCGCGCCACGCCGCCCGGCACAGCGCCGCGTACGGGGCGTCGCGGGTCAGGTCGACGCGGTCGCGCAGGGCGGTGAGGAATCCGGTGAGGATCTCGGCGTCGATGTCGTCGGGGTCGCCGTCGTAGCCGGCGCACAACTGGCCGGCGTAACGGCGCAGGGCGGGCATGGCCATCCCGACTGCGGCGATCACCCACGCCGGCCCGTCCAAGCGGGCCCGGCGGATCAGCTCCCGCCACACGCTGTCGCGTAGCGCGTATGCCTGAGGGTGACGCAGGAGCCAGTCGCGCAGCGCCGGCAGTGTCATGACGCCCGACCCGGATGCGTCGGGCACGCCGCAGGTGTCTAGGTCGAGCGTCAAGGGTGCTGGCTCGCCGGTCAGCGCGGTGAAGGCGGCGTCTGCGGCTGCGAGAGGCGAGGTTGGCCAGTCGGTGGCGGCGGGCAGGCTCATGTCACAACTCCCCCTGTCGAAGATGACCGCCGATTCGGCAAAGCCGCGATGCCACGGCGGCGCGGCGGTACCGATTGGGCCACGGCCGTCTCACAACCCGCTCACAGCGCAGGCCACGGCCCAGCGGGGCGGCGCCGGCACTCGTGACACCGCCCCAGGCAGGCAACCCGTGACATCGAGCCGATGTCGTTGGCGTTTGGATTTGTCAGTGCCGTTGAGCTGGGCTGTGACACAGGCCGGGCGCTGATGCCACCGGCCGCCGAGGGCAGGGCCGTCGACAACCGGATGGAGCGCGACGGGGTTGCTACCGGCCGGAGGTGACACTCACCGCCGCCCACGGCCGCTCACAACGACTCACATCGCGGCACCTGTGACATCGGGCGACCGCGACGATGCCGCGTCTGGCGCGACAGGGCGTCGATGTCAGTGCCACCAAGACGTCACAAAGCCGGTCTGACACCGACACCTGAGGTCATGTCAGCGGCAGGATGACAAGCATCGGTGCCATCGGCCGCGGTGGTCACAGGAGGTGTCGTCCGCGCCGTGTCATCGGCGCCTATCGCTAACTCGGGCGGCCTTCAGTGGTGCGTCGTGTCTGACAGCCGTACCTGACATCGCCACGACTCGACCAGATGTCGCACGTCGGTCGCCCCTGGCCGACATCCGCCATCACATCGAGGCGGAGCCCAATCGGCGCGACATGGAGTCGCTGTGTGTCGCTGTGAGTGGCGGTGATAACCGGGGGCGTTCGCCAGAGCACACAACCGGCGGTTTGGGGGTGCGGGACTTCTCGTCGCCCACGGCGTGGCGAGGATCCCGCCCGCCGCCGGGTCCGCACCTAGTCGGGCCGCCCGCCGTGCCGGCCGCCTCGGGTGCCGCGCAGTGCTTGGTGCGCTGACACCTCATCGAACACCCGCTACCCGACAAGGGAGGAAGGGCTCCTCCCGGGGACGGCCTGGTTCGCGGCGCGTCTCGTCCGCGGGCCCGGCGGCGGTCTTCCGTGACCATCCGCTAGCACCCCCGCCGCGTCTCCGGGCGGCGGCGGGGCCGGAGGTGAAAGAGTCATGTCCCGCATTTCGGCACGTCTTCGTGCCCTCACCCGCTCCCGTACCGCCCGCCGCGTCGCCGTCACCGGTTCCGTGATGGTGTTGTTGTTGGCGCCCACCGCCGCGCACGCCGATCCTGGCTCGCCGGCGATCGTGGCGGTGAACTCGCTGCCGGTTGTCATCGCCAATCTGCGGGCCTGGCTGATCGGCATCCTCACCGCACTGGCCACCTTGTTCCTCGTCCTGGCCGGCGTCTACTGGGCCACCGCAGGCGGCGACCCGGCGCAGGTCGAGCGGGCCAAGGGCGCACTGAAAAACGCCCTGATCGGCTACGGCCTGGCCATCCTCGCCCCTGTCCTGCTGCAGGTCGTCCAAGGCATCGTCGGAGGCTGACCATGAGCTGGCTACTCGACCAGATCCTGGACTGGCTGGCGGCGGCGATCCTCGCGAGCCTCGACGCGCTGTTCGGGGTGATCAGCAGCGCGCTGCTGATCACCCCGAAGGTCACCGCCCTGCCCCAGGTCCAAGCCCTGACCGGCCGTTCGGCGCTCGTCGTCGACACCGTCTTCGTCCTCGCCTTCGTCGCCGCCGGGGTGCTCACCATGACCGCCGGCGGCAGTGAAACCACCCGCTACACGGCCAAAGACCTCATTCCGAGGCTGATCGTCGGGTTCGTCGCCGCGCACTTCTCTCAGCTGTGGTGCGGCATGCTCATCGACCTGGCCAACGCCCTGACCGGCGCGCTCACCACACCCGAGGGCGACAGCGACGGCGCGCTGCGCGCCATCAAAACGCACATCCTCGCCGGGCAGGACACCACCGCGGTGCTTCTGTTCGTGATCTGCGTGGCGATCATCGCCGTCCTCCTCGCGGGCACCGCGTTCAGCGTGATCGTCCGCTTCGCCGTCGTCATCGTCCTGACCGCCTTCGCGCCACTGGCCCTCGCCTGTCACGCGATGCCGCAGACCGAACCGGTCGCCCGCCTGTGGTGGCGGTCCTACACTGGCGTCCTCGCCGTGCCCGTGGTGCAGGGCTTCACCCTCTACGCCGGGCAGTGGATGCTCACCGACCCCGAGCACCTGCTGCCGGTGCTCGGACTGCCGGTGGATCCGGTCGGCGCGATCAACCTGTTCGTCGTCATGGTCATGCTCTGGACGACGCTGCGCGTGCCGTCCCTCATGCGCCGCTACGTGGCCACGGGCAACAGCGGCCGCGGGGTGAACATGCTCGGCGCGGCGGTGCGGGTCATCGTCGTGCAGCAGGCCACCCGCGCCGTTCCCGGCCTCAGCCGCGGGCTGAAGGCGGTCGGCCGATGAGCCGCCACGACGACGGAGCAGATCCGGGCCGGGTGCGGATGCCGACGGGCGCTTAATACTGCCCTTTCTGCGGTTGGTGGTGGGATTGGGCGGGGCTGGGTCGGAGCCTGGCTTCGGTCGTGGGGACCGATCCCGGATGGGCGTTTCTCTCGGACCCCGGCTGAGCGTTTCGCCATGATCAATGTGTGTGGGTTTGGGTCCCACCCTGCGGGCGTAGGCGGGTGAGCGCGAGCATGTCGATCAGGCTGCCGGGGCCGCCAGCCCCCGCAACCTCTCTGGCGCGCTGCGGGGGACTCTGCATATCCGCTCACGCTCAGCGCCCGAGGTCGGGCCAGTCCGCTGGGACTTCCTCTTCGGTCGAGTAGATCTCCGGCGTCGGGTGCCCAACGCCCGCATTCCACTGGTGCCGTTGGGCGGCATGCTCCGCGCCCGAGGGTATGTTCCAGCCGTTGCGAGAATGGGCGCCGCACGAGCAGCGCCACCGGTAGGACGTCCGAGTCTTGGTGCTGACGCGATCAGGCGCGGTGCCGCTGAGCGCCCGCAGAATCTTCCCGAACATGGCTGGCCTCCTGTTGCCCGCGGAGAGTCTATGTCCCGCAAGCTCGGCTCAGCCCGCCGCCGGGCGCCCAGCCCATCTCCACCGCGGTCGCGGCCAGCCCGTACTGCCGTGTCGTGGACTCCCCGTGCACCCGGACCTGCACCACGCTCGACTGCCGGACATTCACCACCGCCAGCCTGCCCCGGTGCGAGGCTATGATCTTCGACGTCGTCTTCACCGCGATCCGCCTCCGCCTGCAACACCGCTGCGGCCATGTTCGCCATGGCCATCACGGCCTCGACCTGGTCCCACCCGGCGCCCACGCCTCATCCCCGTTCGCGCCGTCCGGACGACCGTGCTGTCCACAACGGACTGGATCATTCCGTATCTCCCATAGCGGCGCACAGCCGGGATGCGAGCGCGTCGACGAGCTCTCGGGCTGCGGTGAGCCCGTCAACGGCCAGCCGGTTCGGACCGGCCTGCGGACCGCGATCGGTCCAGGACTGCGGCAGCGAGATCCGCCGCTTACCGTCCTCGATCTCGCACACGAACACCAACACGCCCTTCATCCGGGCGGTGAACAACACCGGCAACTCCTCACCCACCAATGGGTGGAAAGGGTGCGTAACGACCAATGAATCCGAAGAAAAACTTTGACGACGAGCCCTATAGAGCTCGTATTCCCGCTGACGTCGACGCTCCCGACAAGGTGCTGTACGGGCTGACGTTCCGGCAGCTGGCGGTCCTCGCCGTCGCCGCCCTGGCCTTCTACGGCGTCTGGCAGGCCCTGCATCAGGTCGTGCCCGCGCCGGTGCTCGTCGGCGCCGCCGTCGTCATCGGCGGCCTCGTCTTCGGCGTCGCTGTCGGCCGTCGCGACGGCCTGCCACTGGACGTGTGGCTGCTCGCCGCCGTCGGTCACGCGCGGGCTCCGCGCGCCCTATCGACAACGGACACGACGTCGAAGACACCGGACTGGGTGCAGGCGCCGACGACGAAGGTGATGCTGCCGGCGCCGTTGAAGCTGCCCGCCGACGCCATCGACGAGGGAGGGGAAATCCGACTCGGCGCCGCGCGAGCGGCGATGGTCGCTACGACGAATGTCAACCTCGCGCTGCGCACCGGCGATGAGCAGGCCGCCCTTGTCGACACTTTCGGTCGCTGGCTCAACAGCTTGTCGACCCCGACGCAGATCGTGGTGTCGGCGCAGCCGGTGGACCTGCACTCGGCCGCCCGCAGCCTCGCCCAAGCAGCCATGCAGCTGCCGCACCCGGCGCTGACCGACGCGGCGGCCGACCACGCCCGCTTCCTCGACGACCTCGCAGCGCGCAAGGATCCGCTGCGCCGGCAGGTCCTCATCGTCACCGGCACGAGCGCCGGTGAGCGCGGCGAGCACGCGGCTCGACGGCGTGCCGACGACACGGTTCGCGCCCTGTCCGGCCTCGGCGTCACCACCCGCGCCCTCGACGGGCCGGCGGTCACCGCGGCGCTCGCCGCAGCCGCCGACCCCTACCGGGCGCCCCGTCCCGGCGGCCTCGCGGCCCCCGACACCGTCATCACCTCACCCACACCCCATCAGCGTCACCGGCGCGGAAGGAGCCAACCGACATGAAGCTGCGCCGTCGCTCCCAGCCTGCCGACGGTGGCTGCCAGCCGGACGGGCTGGCGGCCACCGTCGCCCCCGCCGCCGTCGAGGTCACCCCGCGGTTCCTGCGCGTCGGGGACGGCTACGCCGCCACCCTCGTGGTGACCGGCTACCCGGCCGAGGTCGGTCCGGCCTGGCTCGAACCCCTCCTGTCTTGGCCGGGCCGGCTCGACCTTGCCCTGCACATCGATCCGCTGCCCGCCCCGGTCGCCGCCACCCGACTGCGTAACCAGCGGGCCCGCTTCGAATCGTCCCGCCGGGCGGACGCCGAGCGGGGCAAGCTGCCCGACCCGTCCGTGGAAGCCGCCGCCGACGACGCAGCGGACCTCGCGCAACGGTTGGCCCGCGGCGCGGCGAAACTGTTCCGCGTCGGCCTCTACCTGACCGTGCACGCCCGCACCGAAGACGAACTGCTCGAGGCGTGCGCGCAGGTGAAGGCCGCCGCCGCCTCGACGCTGATCGAGGTGCAGCCCGCCACGTGGCGGCACCTGGCCGGGTGGACCACCACCCTGCCGCTTGCCACCGACAGCCTGCAGATGCGCCGCACCATGGACACCGCCGCTCTCGCCGCTGCGTTCCCCCTCGCCAGCGCAGACCTGCCCGCGCCGCTGCCCGGCGACCCGCCCGCCGACGGCGGGGTGCTCTACGGCGTCAACCCCGACTCCAGCGGGATCGTGTGGTGGGACCGCTGGGCACAGGAGAACCACAACAGCGTCGTTCTCGCCCGCTCGGGCGCCGGCAAGTCGTACTTCGTGAAGCTGGAGATCCTGCGCAACCTCTACCAGCAGGTGCAGGTCGCCGTCATCGACCCTGAGGACGAGTACCTGCGGTTGGCCGACGCGGTCGGTGGAGCCGTGGTCCGCCTCGGCGTCGCCGGCGTGAAGGTCAACCCGCTCGACCTGCCGGGAGGTGACTCCCGCCCTGACGTGCTCACCCGACGCGGCCTGTTCCTGCACACCCTCATCAGCGTGCTGCTGGGCCAGCAGCCGCCACCGGCGGAACGGGCGGCCCTGGACCGGGCGATCCTGGCCGTCTACCGGGCCGCGGGCATCACCCCGGACCCGGCCACCCACCACCGGCCCGCCCCGCTCCTGCGCGACCTCGCCGACTGCCTGCACACCGACACCGACCCCGCCGCCGGCCAGCTCGCCGCCCGCCTCACCCCCTGGGTTGAGGGTTCCTTCTCGCACCTGTTCGACGGGCCCACCACCACCCGCCCCGACGGCTACCTCGTGGTGTGGTCGCTACGGCACCTGCCCGACGAACTGCGCACCGTCGGCACCCTGCTCGCCTTGGACGCGATCTGGCGGCAGGTCGACGCACCCAGCCGGCAGGCCGCACGGCGGCTCGTCGTGGTGGACGAGGCGTGGCTGCTCCTGCGCGACGGTGAAGGCGCCCGGTTCCTGTTCCGCATGTCCAAGGCCGCCCGTAAACGCCACGCCGGGCTGACCGTCATCACCCAGGACGTCGCCGACATGCTCGGCACCGACCTCGGCCAGGCCGTCGTCGCCAACGCCGCCACCCAGATCCTGCTCAAGCAGGCCCCGCAAGCCATCGACGCCATCGGCGACGCCTTCGGGCTCACCGCCGGCGAGCGGCGGCTGCTCCTCGCCGCGCGGGTCGGCACCGGCCTGCTGATCTCCGGCACCAACCGGACCAGCTTCGAAGCCGTCGCCTCGCAGGCGGAGCACCAGCTGTGTACGACACGGCCGAGCGAACTCGCCGACCTCGACGAGGGAGACGACCTGTGACCCCACCCGCCGCATACCTCGCGGCCATCCTGACCTTCACTCCCCATCCGACCGGCCCAGGCGCCGACATCGTCGTGCCGCCCACCGGCGCCACCCGCTGGCTGCTCGAGGCCACCGCGTGGCTGGGGCAGCGGCCGTGGCTGCTCGCCGTCGCCGCCGGCTTGCTCGTAGCGCACGTCGCCGGCCGCAATCTCCTCGCAGAATGGCAGCACCGCCGGCACAGTGAGGGCGCAAGACTCGTAACGATCGCCCCACCCCCCGAGGTCGACCCCCACAGCGCGGGCGCGCTGTGGGCCAACCTCGCCGGCACCCTCACCCCGTCCCGGCACCGGCGCTGGCTCTACGGCAGCCCTCACGTCGCCTGGCAGTACACCTGGGCCGGACGACGGCTGCTCATCTCCATCTGGGTACCCGGCACCGTCCCGCCCGGCGCCGTCGAAGCCGCCGTACGCGCCGCCTGGCCCGGCGCCGCCTGCACCACCGACGACACCCCCGCCCCGCCCATCCCGCTCGACATGCCAACAGTGGTGGGCGGACATCTGCTGCCCACCGCCGCCGAATGGCTGCCCCTGCGCATCGACCACGACAACGACCCGCTGCGCGCGCTGATCTCCGCCGGCTCCCAACTGCGGGCCGACGAGCACGCCTGCGTTCAGATCCTCGCCCGCCCCGCCGCACCCCGCCGCGCCCTGCGCGCCCGCCGCACCGCCGGCAGGTTGCGCGACGGCAAGACCGCCCTCCCCGCCATCAACCCAGCCGCGCCGCTGCTGTGGCTCGTCGAGGCGTTCCTACCCGGCCACACCTCCAGCGCCCGCCAGCCGGGGCCCACGGGCCGCCGCGACCCCGGCGTGGAACGCGATGTCCGGGCCATCCTCGACAAGACCTCCCACCCGCTGTGGGAGACCGCCATCCGCTACGCCGTCGGCAAGGACAGTCGACGCGCCGGGACCGACCAGCGGCCACGGTTGAGAGGCATCGCCGACACCATCGCCTCCTCCTTCGCCGTCTACTCCGGCCGCAACCGCCTCACCCACCGCGCCCGCATGCCCTCCCCCACCGCGGTCCTCGCGCGGCGGCGCCTCGGCGCCGGATTCCTCACCTCCACCCCCGAACTGGCCGCGCTCGCCGCGCTGCCCCAAGATCTGGCCGTCCCTGGCCTGGACCGCGCGCGGGCGAAGTCCATGCCCGCACCGGTCGCCGTCGCGACCGGCGGACGTGGCACCAAGGCCCTCGGCACCGCCGAGGTCGGCGTCCACGGCGTGGCCCTGGCCGTGCCGGATGCGAGGTATCACCTGCACGTGATCGGATCCACTGGCAGCGGGAAGACGACGCTGCTGGTCAACATGGCCGTCGACGACATCACCGCCGGCCGCGGCACTGTCGTCATCGACCCGCACGGCGACATGGTCCTCGACATCCTCGACCGGCTTCCCGCCTCTGTCGCCGACCGCCTCGTCATCTTCGACCCGGACCAGCCGAACCCGCCGACCATCAACCCTCTCGCCGGGGACGACCCCGACCTGGTCGTGGACAACCTCGTGTCGATCTTCGGGAACATCTTCGCCAAAGCGTGGGGCCCCCGGATGGACGACGTCATGCGCGTCGCCTGTCTCACGTTGTTGCGGCACGCCAACGTCACCCTGCAACACATCCCACCGCTGCTCAACAGCGCCCAGTTCCGGTCGGCGATGACCGTCGACCTGGACGACCCGGCCGGCCTGTCCGGGTTCTGGCAGTGGTACGACGAGCTCAACCCCGCCCTGCGCTCGCAGGTCATCGGCCCCGTCCTCGCCCGCCTCCGCGCGTTCCTCCTGCGTGACTTCGTCAAGCGCACCATGCGCTACCCGCGCTCGAGCTTCGACATGGGCAAAGTCCTCGACGGCGGCGCGCTGCTCGTGCGCATCCCGAAAGGCCAACTGGGGGAAGACACCAGCAAGCTGCTCGGCTCCCTGGTGTTGGCGCAGGTGTGGCAGGCCGCCACCGCCCGCGCCAAGATCGACCCCGACAAGCGGCGCGACGCCACTCTGATAATCGACGAGGCGCAGAACTTCCTCACCCTCGCCAACAGCCTCGACACGATGCTCGCCGAGGCCCGCAAGTACCGGCTGTCCCTCGTCCTCAGCCATCAGGACCTCGCCCAGTTCCCGAAGGACCTCCTCGCCGCCGCATCGGCGAACGCCCGCAACAAGGTCTACTTCTCGTGCGCGCCCGAGGACGCCCGCGTGCTGGCCCGCCACACCCTGCCCGAGCTCGACGAGCACGACCTGACCCACCTCGACGCCTACACCACCGCGACGCGTCTCGTCGCCGACGGCCGCCAGACACCGGCGTTCACCATGAAGACGCACCCGCCGAAACCGGTGGTCGGGGAGGCGACCGCGATCCGGCACGTCGCGGCCGAAGCCATCAAACCCCAGGACACCAGCGCCATCGACGCCCTCGTCGACCGGTTCTCCCGCCCAGACAACAGCGACCGGCCCACCGGAGCGGACACTCGCGACGCCCGGCGGAGCAGCCGCCCTTCCCGCCCCGCCTGACCACCAACCACCGTATGCCCGACACCGTCGCTGTCAGCGGCGCCGCGGGCTGATCCGGCGGGGTCCGTGGGCCTTCCGTGAAGCCTTCCGCTGCGGCTTCACCACGCCTTCACCACCTCTCACAACCTCCCGACTGGCGTCGCAGCCGTGTCCGGCTGTCAGGGCAGCACACCGCCCGTGAGGACATCCGCTGAGCAGTGGTGACAGTTCCAGACTCCTCCCTCTGGGAGGAGTCTCTCTTCGTCTACTCCCCTGAGGAGATCCCTCATGTCCCGCGAATCCACCAACCCCGACTCCCGCCCGTCCCGCTCCCCCTCCAGCAGACTCCAGCGGCTGGCCCACCTGCGTCGGCTGACCCTGCGCGACCGTCAACTCCTGGCCTGGCTCGCCGAGCACTATGTGCTGTCCACCGCCCAGATCGCGGCGGCCCTGTTCCCGTCACCGCGCTCCGCGCGGCTGCGCCTGGCCGCCCTGCACCGCATCGACGCCGTGCACCGCTTCGTCGACGTCACCACCGGCGACGGCCAACACCTCTACACCCTCGGCCCCCTCGGCATGCTCGTGCACCCCACCACCTACACCGACCCCGAACACCCTGACGCCCGGCCGCCGCGCTCCAGCATCGAACGCACCGAACGCATCATCGGCAGCCCCCGCCTGCGCCACCTGCTCGGCACCAACCAGCTCTTCATCGACCTGCACGCCTACACCCGCACCGACCCCAGCACGAAGCTGGCACGGTGGTGGTCCGAGCAGCACGCCACCACCGCCTACACCCTCGCCGGCATCCGCCCCGACGGCCACGGCATCTGGTCAGTAGCCGGCCGCACCGTCGGGTTCTTCCTCGAGCACGACAACGGCACCGAACCCCTGCGCACGGTGCTGCGAAAGCTGCGCGGCTACGAACGCCTCGCCGAGTTCGGCCCCCGCTACCCCGTCCTTCTACGGATACCCACCCGACGCCGCGAGGCCCACCTGCTCGACGCTCTCGCTGGCGTCCCGACGGTCATGCCGGTGGTTACCGGCCTGCACGACGAGCATCCCGCCGGCCCCGCCTGGACCCTCGCCGCCGAGCCCGGCCCTCGTCGGTGGCTGCACGAACTGCCCTCCGACCACGGCCCCCACCACACCGCCACGAACCCACACCGCTACACCGACCTCGACGACCACTGACAGCCGCGCCTGCAACTCCCAGCGAGGGTTGACCCTTCGTAGGGGAGTTGGCATCACGACCAACGGCTGAGCACCTGTGAAGAGGCGCGGATCACCAGGCAACCGCTGGTTCGTCGACTGACCGCCACTGCAAGATCAAATTAGCCTCTGGCTTGGCATGCCCGCAGCAAATCAGCCGCAGCTATCGTGTCTGGGTGCTGGCGGCCGAGTAGCCGCGCGGAGTCGGCGACCACCTGCTCCAGGATGGTGATCGCGTCAGCTGTGCGCCCTGCTTCCCAGTAGGAGGCGGCGAGGTTGAAACGGGCGGTCAGCGTGGATGGGTGCTCGTGGCCGAGCAGTCGCTCCCGGTCGGCGACCACCTGCTCCAGGATGGTGATCGCGTCAGCGGTGCGCCCTGCTTCCCAGTAGGAGATGGCGAGGTTGGCGCGGGCGGTCAGCGTGAAGGGGTGCTTGTCGCCGAGCAGCCGCGCGGAGTCGGCGACCACCTGCTCCAGGATGGTGATCGCGTCAGCTGCGCGCCCTGCTTGCAAGTAGCAGGCGGCAAGGTTGGTGCGGGCGGTCAGAGTGTCCGGGTGCTCGTGGCCGAGCAGTCGCTCCCGGTCAGCGACCACCTGCTCCAAGATGGTGATCGCGCCGGCAGTGAGCCCTGCTTGCCGGTAGGAAGTGGCGAGGTTGGAGCGGGCGGTCAGCGTGTCCGGGTGCTCGTGGCCGAGCAGTCGCTGCCGGTCAGCGACCACCTGCTCCTCAATGCTGATCGCGTCGAAGGTGCGCCCTGCTTGCCAGTAGGAGGTGGCGAGGCTGGCGCGGGCGGTCAGCGTGTCCGGGTGCTCGTGGCCGAGCAGTCGCTCCCGGTCAGCGACCACCTGCTCCAGGATGGTGATCGCGTCGAAGGTGCGCCCTGCTTGCCAGTAGGAGGTGGCGAGGTTGGCGCGGGCGGTCAGCGTGGAGGGGTGCTTGTCGCCGAGCAGCCGCGCGGAGTCAGCGACCACCTGCTCCAAGATGGTGATCGCGTCGGCGGTGAACCCTGCGTGCCAGTAGGAGCCCGCGAGGCTGGCGCGGGCGGTCAGCGTGTCCGGGTGCTCGTCGCCGAGCAGCCGCCCGGCCTGTTCGGCCAAATGGTGCCAGTAGGTGACGGCGGAGGTGTACAGGCCGGCGCGAAGCAGGCTGTCGCCGGCCCAGTACAGCAGCGGGTGCCCGTCGGGGTGCCAGAGCAGATCACCGGCGACGCCGGTCAAGGTGGCAGCATTGGTACGCAGCGCGGCGACGAGGTCGGTGGTGGTGTGGTCGTCGGCCGGCCACAGCTGCAGCAGCGCGTCGGCGGCGGCGTGGGCGAGCGCCGCCGGGTCGGTGGTGTTTTCCCGGGCGGCGCGGGCGGTCAGGGCGTGGATGCGCACGGCGCGGGCGCCGTCGGTGGAGGTGTGGGTGAGCAGACCGTAGCGGTGCAGCAGCCGCAGGACCTTACGTGTCTGGTCGTTGGTGACAGGCTGGCCTGGGCCGCCGGTCCGGTGGGCGGACAGGTAGTCGGTGACGGCGGTGGTGGCCCAGAGCGTGTCGGGATGACCGTCGGGGTCGTAGACGGCCGCCAGGGCCAGGGCGGGGCGGGCCAGCCCGGCGGGGGCGGCGGTGTCCGCGGCCTCCAGGGCGAGCAGAAGGGTGACGGCCACGGGTCGGCCGTAGCCGTCGGGGTCGGTGCCGGGGGGCATGAGTTCGGCCAGCCGTTCCCGGCCGGTGGTGTAGCGGGTCAGGTAGGTCGCGCACCCTTCCTCCTGGTTGATCATGTAGGCGGCGGCGTGTGACAACGCCAGGGGCAGGTGCCCCAAGGCCGCAGCCAGGTCGGCAGCGCGCGGGTCGAGCAGGTGAGCCAGCCCGGCGTTGGTGAGCCGGTTGGTCAGATATGCCATCGACTCGTCCTGGGTGTACACGCGGACGTCGATCATCTGCCGACCGGAACTGGCGAGGGTGGCGTCTTGCAGGCGGGTGGTGGCCAGGGTCCATCCGGTTGGCCGATGCGGCGGCCACCACTTCGCCAGGTGGGCCGGGTCGGTGATGTCGTCGAGGACGACCAGCCAGGTGCGGTCGGTGGTGTGCAGCCACTCCAGCAACGCCCTGGCGTCGCCAGCTGGGTCGGCGCCGTCGGCGCCGGGCACGCCAACCCGTGCCGCGGCGCGGGCGTACGCGGTGATGACCTGGTCGGGGCTGCTGGCGGCCACCCATACCATCAGGTCCGTGCCGTGCTCGAGAGCATCGTGGGCGAACCACGCCGCCAGCTGGGACTTACCGACGCCTCCTCCACCCGCAAGGACCCGCGTGCCCGGACCAGCGCTGCCACGTCCGCTGGCAGGCTGGGCCAGGACTACGTCGTCGCCGTGACGGCGGGCGGCGAGGACCTTCTCCCGCAGCCCCCGCCGAGGCTGAAACGCAGACGCCAAGGCTGGGGGCTGCCCCACCTGGACCGGCCAGACCGGCTGCGGGGCCGCAGGGGGATAGTGATGGTGCTCGACGGTGACATCGCCCATGACGCCGGTGTTGGCGATACCGCCGTTGTCAGCGCTTGCGTTGCCGGAGCCGGTGACGGTCGCCGGAGCCGCGTCGGCGTTCCTCGTTGGGGGTGAGGTTTCGCTGGTGGTCACGGCCGGGATCCGCGCTGGACACCGGTGTTGGCCACCGAACCGGGTCCATCGGCGGTCGCGTCCCCCGAACGCAGGACCTGCGCCGGCCGGTCGTCGCCGGTGGCCTCAAGTCCAGTATTGGCCCGGCCACCACCCGTGGCGGTGGCCTTCCCGGAATCCTCGACCCTGTCCGGATTAGGCATCGATACACCTCCTGGCTGGGGCGGGGGCAGCAGATACGGCGCGCCCAAAGCGACCAACGCCAGGACGGCACCGATGCTGCTGGCCAGCTTGTCCGCCCTGTCGACTCCGACCGCGGCGAGGTAGACCAACAGCGCCACGACGATCACGCCGAAGCCGACGCGCCCAGCCCATATCCATCGCCGACTCCGACGCGGCACAACGGCCACCCCCAACCATCAAGATCAAGTCCTGGGTGATTGACCCCAGTCTACGAACACGACTCCACTTCGACTGATCCCAACGTCGCCCACACCGTCCATGACTGGTGGCGGTTTTCCGACACCCCACGGACAGAGGGCGTCGCATCAGCTCTACCGATGCGAGACACCCCCCGGCGCATACAAGTGCCAAACGTTTCGGCACTCGCCAGCGAGAAGCCGGGCAGGGTGCTGCGCAAGCTGCGTACCGACGACGCCTCGCCAAGTTCGGCCCCCGCTACCCCTCCCACTTCGCGCGGGCAACCGCCGCCGCGAGGCAATCTCCTGCACGCCCTGCCCGGCACACCACATGCCGGTCGCCACCGGCATCCAAGAAGATCACCCCGGCACAGCTGGACACTGACCAACGACCCGGGGTTGCGACGCTGGCTGCACGAGCTGGTTGCCCAGCGACCACAGGGCCCACAACCCGCCACCGCACCACAGCGTCCGCTCGCAACCAGCGCCAGTCGCGCCGTCGATCACCGCGCCGGTCACCATCCCTGCCGCACCTCACCACGGCCGGTGACTGTCACGCCACAAGATCGGCTGTGAGCGGGGCGACGGCTCACAGCGAAGCAGGCCCCACCCATCCAACAGCGACAATTGATCTCTCACGGCGCAGGTCAACCGTCTTTCCTGCCGCTGTCGCTCCGGAATGCACTGTGAGTGGCAGCCGCTACCTTTCCGGCAACACCACACCCCAGATATCGCTCCACCCCGGTTCGGTCCCACCTCAGGGATCCCCGCCGCACCCCAGCGATACGCGACGCCCACCCGCTTCGGCCGGTCGGCACGCGCCCGCGCGGCGACCCTCGAGGTCGCACCAGCCACCCACACCAACTCTTCCCTTGATCCGACCCACGTACCCGATGGGCCGGTCATCCCTGCGCCCGCGCGCACCCCATCCAAGGAGGACGACTTATGCCCACTGTCAACGGCACCCCGCTGACCCGCCACGGCAGCCGTGTGCCAGCCATCCCGACACGACCGGCGTCAGCGAAGGCGACGCCGGCAGCCGAGGCCCGCCCGGTCCGCACCCGGGCCACCACCACCACCACTCGGCCAACCGTCACGCCGGCCCCGACCATCGCCACGATGATCATCTGCCTGCCCGACGCGCTGCCCGCGCAGGCGCTCACCAGCCATCAGCTCGACACCCACTTCAATGTCAGCGGCACTCTCGCGCCTGTGTTCTGGGCGGTCGCGCAGCTGCGTGTGTGGCAGCGCCAGCAGATGGTCCGGCTGCGCAAGGGCCGACCCGCGCCGTGCGCGGGCGGACCGGTCCGGCTGCTCGACCTGCGCGGGATGCGCCACGCCGCCGCGGTCGGCGCCGGGATCCGCTACCAGATCTGGCAGCAGGTCGTCCACGGCACCCGAGCCGCCACCCCGTGGCCGCTGTTCGAAACCCGCCACCTCACCGACCCCGACCGCTACCCCCTCGACACGGCGATCGCGGAATTCCACGCCCAACCCCGCGTCCACGCCATGCGCCTGCACGCCGCCGCCGCTCCCGGCCCTGTCCAGCCCGCCGTCGGAGAGCTGGAGATGTACCAGGCGGGCCAGATTGCCTACCAGCACTACCGCGCCGCAAGCGCCGTCGCCGGCGATGCGATGCTCACCTCCGACGGCCGCAAGCTCGCCCCGGCCAGCGACGCCCTCGCCCACCGCATCACCTACCTCGAGCAGGCCCTGGCCCACCTCGACACCCTCGACCCCGATCAGCGGCTACTCGCCGTCGCTCTCTAAACCGCATCCCCAAGCCCGCGGTCGAGGGCACCGGAAACTCACTGCGGGCCCAGCCCAGCTGGATTCCCCAGCGATCGGTCCATGCCGTGTCAACCTGCAGGGCCAGCTTTCCTCTGCTGCCAACGACGCACCGCAGCTGCCTCAACGGCCAGCTGCCGCACCGCCGCACACAGCGGCGGTCACTGCTCTACAGGCCGGGCGCCCCGGGCCAGGGGAGCCCGCTCCCCCCTGGCCTGAAACAGGCCGCCGTATTCCTCTTCCAGCCCCATCGGCAGGCGGTCCTCCCACGGTTCCGCATCGACGGCGGGCTGCCCCTCGTGCAGCACCTCATGGCCTGCCCGGCCCACCGCCTCACCGGGGCACACGGCATCGAGCCCTCGTTCTCACCGCACCCAGCCGGCACCCGCGCCGGCCGATCAGTCATTCCTTCCCACGCGCGCCCGCCACGCCCCTGGCTGGCGACGACCACAGCGCGGATCTCGGGATGTCCCGAGATCCGGTCGTCGCACTTGATCAGCGACGCGGTCGAAGCGTGGATCACTGCTGACCTCCACACCAGGAAGGACGTGCCCATGACGGATGCAACGCAGCCCGTGCCGGCGCACACGATGTTCACGGTCCTCGCCGCGCTCAGCGAGCTCGGCGAGGCCACTGCCACGGCCGTGGCCGAGCACGCCGGGCTCGGCTATTCCACGGCGACGGCGAAGCTGCGCGCCTGGGAGAAGACCGGGCAGGCCGAGCGGTTCCGCAGCGACGACAACCGCGCCATGTGGCGGTTGACCGACACCGGCCGCACCACCACCGCCACGCCACTCTCCACCCAGGAGGCGGCTGACACACCATCCAGCGGGACCGCGGTCGCCACCTCGGACACCGCCACCCCGACCGATCCCCTCGGCGCCCCTGGCGTGCCGGAACGGGACGGCGAGCCTCCTGTACCGGCAGACCAGGACACGGACGAGGCGTCCCCGGCCCTGGCTTCCACCGGTGGCGCACCTGCTCCGCTGGACACCGTCACGTCTTCCAGTGGCGGCGACGAGCAGCGGCCGCCCTCGGAGGAGGCAGGCCACGACCGCCAACAGTCCGACGCCGCGCCCGACGACGCCGAGGCCGAGGGCGAGGGCGGGTCGAACGCCGACCCGCAGGGGCAGGCAACCGCAACGGGGAACGGCCGCCGGGTAAAGGGCTCCCTGCGGGGTGCCGTACTGGACATCCTCGAGGCCCACCGCGACCGGCAGTACAAGACCAGTGAGCTGTGCAAGCTCATCGACGCCGCGAACGCCGGCAGCGGCGCGAAGAAAGCCAGCCAGGGCGCGGTGTACAACGCGGCGATCAAGCTAGTCGCCGCCGGCGCGCTCGTGCAGACCGTCGAACGCCCGGCCACCTTCCAACTCGCCCCCAGCGATGGCGGCCAGTAGCCCACTCGCCAGGCAGCCCGAGGGCGGGCGTTGAAGTTGGCGCCTCACGCCCGCCCCCGGTGCTCCTTCGTATCCAAGGAGCGTTCCGAGTGTCTCCCATCCTGCAAGGAATCGTCACCACCGTCGGCGGGATCCTCGCCGGCCTCGCCTTGGCCAGCGCCCTCCTGTGGCGTCAACAGCAATCCCTCGACGCGGCCCGCTACCAGGCCAGCCACGACGAGATCACCGGGCTGCCCAACCGGCGGCTGTTCCTCACGCGGCTGCGCGCCGCCCTCGCCGGCCGAGCGGCCGTCGGGGTGGTGCTACTCGACCTCGACGGGTTCAAGGCCGTCAACGACACCCTCGGCCACGACACCGGCAACCTTCTGCTCGCCCACGTCGGCCGGCTCCTCGCCGCCCTCGACGCCCCGGTGGAGATCGCCGCGCGGCTGTCCGGCGACGAGTTCGCCCTCCTCGTGCGGGGCGACCACGAGGACGTGGCTGCTGCCGCCCGTGCCGCATGGCAGGCCATCGGCGCCGTTCCCTTCCGCCTGAACAGCGGCGAGGTCAGTGTCAGCGGCTCCGTGGGCTACACCCACAACCCCGCCTACCTGTCCGCCAACCCCCGTCAGCTGCTGGCCGAGGCGGACGCGGCGATGTACCACGCGAAGCGTTCCGGCGCCGGCGTGCACGGCCACCATCCTTTGGCCACCCCAGTGGGACGCAGCCGCGACCGCCACCACCACTGACAGATCTGACGCCTTGAGGGCCCCCAACCACCCGGTTGCGGGGCCCTCCCCCCTTTTCCGCCCTGGCAAGGGAGACCCCTGTGCTGTCCTTCACCGCTGTCCACGCCCTGGCCGGTTGCCTCCTGGCGACCGACGCCGACGCTGAGCATCTGGGCTGGAGCCAGTCCCCGACGCTGCTGCTCATCCACACCCGACCCCTCCACACGGCTCCGCCCGCGCACGCCTTGCGCAGCGTGGAATTCCCGCTGCGCCGCGACGACCTGCTCACCGACCCCGCTGGCCTGCCCGCCCTGCTGCACCGCCTCGCCGCAGGCTTGCGCCAGCCCCACGCGTCAACGCCCTACCAGGCCACCCTCGACACGATCGTCCGCCTGATCCGGGCGACCGAACCCGATGCGCGGCTACTGGCCTGGGCCACCTGCTACGACGAGATCCTCGCCATCGGCGGCGCGCCCCGGCAGGCGCGCCGCATCGACGCCGTCGACACAGACGGCCGCCTCTACCAGCTCACCCACCCGCGAGGCGATGACCAACCGCTGCTGCTCATCCACGAGACCCCCGACCCGGGCGACGTCCCCGCCACCTACCCAGGACTGACCGCCCTCCTCACCGCCACCGCCCAGCCGGCCAGCCGCGGTGGCCGCGGGGGGCATTGCGTGACCGGCCCGCGACGGCGACCCGACGCCAACGACGAGGAGCCGATCTTCATCACGTGGGGGCCCGACGGGACGTCACTGCGCTGCCAGGTGTGCGGGGTCGTCGACGAGTTCGTCCAGGACGAGATGCCGTCTATGGCCGGCTACGGCGAAGACACCTACATCCGCTGCAGCCGCTGCGGATCCGTCGAGACCAGCGACCCGATCTTTGGCTGGCGCGCCAAGCCCGCCCCTTGGCCGGCACCGCAGCAACAGGACGAGCCGTGATCGTCCCGTCCGGCGTCTCGGCCACCGGTCCGCGCACCTCATGCCCTCCCGTTCCCGCATCTGCTGCGAAGGAGACCTGCCCCGTGAGCACCCACTGCTTCGTCGGCACCACCGATGTCGCGAACCCGCACCTCGTGCACGCCCGGTTCGTGCTCTTGGACGGCCAGCCGAGCGTCGTCGTGCCGACCCTCGCCGCGATCTGGGTCGGCCGCGCCCGCCGCGACGCCCACGCGCTGAACACCGCGATCCTCGCCTCCGACTGGGAGTACCTCGACCCGGCTATCACCGCCGCCACCGAATCCGGGTTCGCCGGGCAGCGCCCGGTGCCCGGCGTCGGCATGACCCTCGCCAGCACGACCGACGGTGCCATCGACGCGCCGGAACCGGTCACCGTGCTCCCGTTGTCCCACGCCCGGCACCTCGACGTGGAATGGATCTACCTGATCGACCCGCTCACCGCCACGGTCGCCGTGCACACCGACGACGGGCAGCACCTGGCCCGCTACCGGCTCGCCGGCTGCCTGCCCCCGTCACCGGCTGCCACCTGCACCCCCGCGAGCCGCTCCCCCGCAGCGCGCTACGCCCCGCGGCCGCCGGTAGGAGCCCCGCGGTGAGCGGGCGCGGTCTCGCCGCAATCGTCGCCGCGGTGCTCGCCGTGCTGATGCAGTGCGCGGGCGGGATCGGAATGCTGTTCACCGGCGGTGGCACCGCCTCGGCCGCGTGCAGCGGCAGTGTCGGCCCAGGCCGGCAGCCGTTGCTGCCCACCGTCACCGTGTCCCCGCCCGCTGCGGACCTCGGGGGCTGGACCGGTAAGCAGGTCACCAACGGCGCCGTGATCGTGTCCGTCGGCGTCGAGCTGAAGGTCCCGCCTCGAGGCTGGGTCATCGCCCTGGCCACCGCCATGCAGGAGTCCACCCTGCGCAACCTTCCCGGCGGGGACCGCGACTCGGTGGGGCTGTTCCAGCAGCGCCCGTCCCAAGGCTGGGGCACACCCGCCCAACTACAGGACCCGCGCTACGCGGCCGGCAGGTTCTACCGGGCGTTGCTGGGCGTCGACGGTTGGCAGGCCATGCCGTTGACCGACGCCGCGCAAGCGGTGCAGCGCTCCGCCTACCCCGGCACCTACGCGAAGTGGGAGGACGACGCGATCGCCCTGGTCCGCGTCCTGAGCGGTGGCACCCTCGCCGGGCCCGTCGGAGGGGATCTGGAGCAGGCGATGAGCAACCCGCTGTGCCTGTTCGACGCAGGTGACGGCCAGCCCGGCGGCGAGCAGGTGCCGCTGCCGGCGGGGTTCACCCTGCCTGCGGGCACGCCGGGCCCGGTCGTCACGGCGGTCGGCTGGGCCCTGGCGCAGCTCGGCAGCCCATACACCTTTGGCGGGGACTGCACCGCACCACACTCCGGCATCCCCGCCCGCCAATGCGACTGCTCGTCGCTGATACAGCAGGCCTACCGGGCCGCCGGCGTCACCCTGCCCCGCACCACCAGCGAGCAGATCCACGCGGGCCGGCCGGTCACCGATTACCGGGACCTGCGGCCGGGGGACCTGCTGTTCATTCCCGGCAGCCGTGGCACCACCGCCAGGCCCGGGCACGTCGGTCTCTACCTCGGGCAAGGGCTGATCGTGCAGGCCCCGCACAGCGGTGACGTCGTCAAGATCAGCCGCCTGTCGGCGTGGGCCGAGCAGCTCGCCGCCGCGCGCCGCGTCATCGGCTGAACCACCGCATTCCCAAACCGTTCACGGATCCCGTCGGCCGGGGCGGCCCCTTCTGGGCGCCGGCCGCTGCGGATCCCCCATCCCTTCGGAGAGGACATGACCGTGACCGACACGGACCACACCAGCAGCAGGAAACAGCCGGGGACCCGGCCCGAGGACCACACGGACTGGGTCGCCTTGGGCCGCCGGCTGCAGAACATCCAGAACACCCTGGTCCACCACGAGAAGACCCCGCGCTACGGCGACGACTACTACGCCGAGGCGCTGCGCCGGCTGCTGACCGACTCCCGCTGCGGCTGGATGAGCACCGCGGAGCACCAGTGGCTGCTCGACCTGCACACCCAGGTGGACCGGCGCAACGCGCAGGAGGCGAACCGGCGGGCCCGTGAGGCCCGTGCCCGCTACGCCGCCGCCTCCCGCAAGATCCGCGCCGAGCTGGCCGGGTGGCTGCGCCGGGTCACCAATGAGCGGACCGTGCCGGCCCGCTACCGCCGTGAGGGGGTGCTGCTCGCCGCCGATTGGCTCGACCCGGCCACCTCCGCATCCCCGTACGCCGGTCTCGAGACCAGCGCCGCCTTCAGTAGCTCCCAGCAGGCGCCCGTTTCGCCGGTCGGCTCGGACGTGCTGCTGGCGTTGCGGAACGCGGGTGAGCGTGAGGGACGGCTCGCCGTGGGCTGGTGGCAGCAGCACGCCCTCGAGGGGCGCGGCGCGTCCGAGCAGGCGCGGAGCGCCCAGGCGGTCCTGGACGGCATCGACAGCAGCGACGACGGTGTCCTGGCGGCGTTGCCCCGCTTCGACGTTGCTGGCTACGACGCCGACCGCTACCAGGCCCACGCGCCGGCTGGCGCCCCCGGCTGGTCGGAGCTGCCCGACCACGATCAGGCGCTGGTGGTCGACGCGGTGCGGGACGGGTTCACCGACGCCGTCCGCGACGGTGTCGCCGCCCGCTGCCACGCCGTCCTGACGGCACGGGAGGGGACCCGATGACCTACCAGCCTGGCGAGCGGGTGGCGCTTGAGCACACCAGCGACCCGCACACGCTTCTGCGTCCGGGTGACGAGGGCACGGTGCGCCACTACAACCCGGACCAGCAGGTCCTCGAGGTGAACTGGGACAGCGATTCCCGCCTGTCGATGCTTCTCGAGGCCGGTGACCACGTCCGGCGGCTCCCCGCCCCCACTGGCGACGCTGGCTGGGAGCAGGTGCTCGACTCGGTGCGGGTCGCGGGCGCGGCGGCTGGCCGGGACGCAGCCGTGTGGTGGGCGCAGAACGTCATCGGCGGGAGGACCACCGGCGACGTCAGCGAGGTCGCGCGGCAGGTGCTGGCCGGCATCGACGACGTGGACCCGCCCGTCATTGACGGGCTGCCCGCCGCCGACCGGTACGTCCTCGCAGAGGACAGCGACCGGTATGCCGAGCACGCCCCGCAGGGTGCTCCGGCGTGGGAGGACCTGACCGCCCGGCAGCGCGACCAGACGCGGTGGGCGTGGTGCGACGGGTTCGAAGACGCCGCCGAAGCCGAGGTGGCCCGGCAGTGCCGGATCGTGCTGCACCCGCACGGCGACGACCGGGACATGAGCCACCTGGCTCCCGACCGGGTGCGCCTCGGCGGGCCGGGCGTCTTCGCCGGGGACTGGGCGTGGACGCCGAACGGCGACGGACAGATGCGGATCCCGGTCGGGTTCGTCGGCACGCTGGTGGACACGTGGAACGGGTGGGCGGTGTTCACCTGCACCCGGCAGGTGGCCGAGGCGATCGTCGCCGACCAGCGCGACGCCCGCGACCGCTACCGCCGCCAGCTCGCCGCCGAGGGCATCAGCGGCCAGCGGCAGGACCGGATGGTCGACGAGTCCATGGCGCGGCTGTGGTTCGACGGGGACGTCATCGTCGCCCACGAAACCCGCGTGCACGACGACCCGGGCGCCACCGAACGGATCAGCCCCGACTCGGACGGCCGGTACATGGTGATGGGCCGCGCCTGGACTTGGCTGCCGGTGCACCCGTACGACTGCGACCGGATCGCAGGCGACATCCCCGACCCGCCCTCCGCCGCCGGCACTGCAGGAACGCCGACGGCGGGAGCAGCTGATGCGTGACGACGTGACTGACGTGTTCGGCGAGTACGCCCACGAGGACATCCTGCAAGCCCTCGTCCTGAGCCTGCTGACTAGCGCTGACCTGGACGAGCTGTGCGATGACGCCGACCTGCCGCAGCTCACCTACGACGACGGGCTGCCGGTGACGATCGCGTCGGCGCGCACGTGCCGGGACGCGGGGGTTCTGACGTTGGACCGTGGGGTGTGGCTGGAGCTGTCCGACGGCAGCGTGTTCGGGCTGACTGTGCAGGTCTCCCGCCGCCCCCGCGGCGAGGTCACCCTCCGCCGCAGGTAGCCGCACTGGCCCACCGCGCCGGGCCGACTTGATCAATCCCGGCGCGGGTGCGTTCCTTGTCGTCGCCCACCACCCGATGGCGGCGACATCACCGATCCGCAGCCCTGTCGGGGTGCCTGCTGAGCACCTCACGGAGCTTGCCGGCCGTCCCTGCCAACGGGGCCCGGCCCGTCAACCGCCCCGTCTCCACCGCGCGGACACCGCACCAGCATGCCCGCGCACCCGGAGGCGGGGTGCGCGGGCCCAACCCCAGATGACAGGAGGCCTGCATGGACCCTGCAACCTCAACCCCGATTACCGGTGACGGCTCCCCCACACCAGAGCCGGGTGACGGCCGCCGGCCTGGCTACCTCTACCGGCAGGTGGCCGCTCATCTGGCCGCCAACCCTGATCAGGTGTTCAAGGTCGGGGAGCTGACCACGGCGATCGCCGCCCGCTCCACCGGCGCGGTGTTCGAAGCCTTGAAGAAGATGGCTGCCGCCGGGTACGCCGCGCACCAGACGGGCCCGCACCGGTTTCAGATCACCCAGGCCGGGATCGACGCGGCCGGGGCGATGCCACCGCCCGCCCCGCGTACACCCCGCCAAGGTAGCCGCGGGGCACGTCGGCGGCACCCCGTCGCCCGCCCGAACGGTGACCTGTATTTCCCGCGCAAGCTCGCGGGTGCCACCGACGTGGACGTGCTGCGCAGGCTGCGCGAGAAGCGTATCCCGGTGCTGCTGTACGGGCCGCCCGGCACCGGCAAGACCGCCCTGGTCGAGGCCGCGTTCCCGGACCTCCTGACGGTCGCCGGGACTGGGGACACGGTGGTGGAGGACTTCCTCGGCAACTTCATCCCGCTGCCCGACGGCGGGTTCGAGTTCGTCTACGGCCCCCTCGTCACGGCGATGCGGGAAGGGCGGGCGCTGCTGGTCGACGACGCCACCCTCATCCCGCCGAAGGTCCTCGCTGTGCTGTACCCGGCGATGGACGGCCGGCGGGTCATCACCATCCCCGGCTACCGCAACGAACACGTCGAAGCGTGCGACGGGTTCTACGTCGTCGCCGGCCACAACCCCGGCGTGCACGGCGCCATCCTCACCGAGGCCCTGGCATCGCGGTTCGACGTGCACATCGAGGTCACCACCGACTGGGACCTCGCCCGCCACCTCGGCGTCCCATCCCCCGCCGTGCAAGCGGCCATCGCGCTCAACGCTGACCTGGCGGCGGGGCGGGTGTCGTGGGCGCCGCAGCTACGCGAGCTGCTCGGCTTCGCCCGCGTCCGTAAAACCCTCGGCCTGGCCGCGGCCATAGGCAACCTCGCCGGTCGCGCCCCCGAGGACGACCGGCCAGCGGTCGTCGCCGCCCTGCAACAGCACTTCGGCGCGGACGTGACCGCGCTGACCCTCGGCAAGCAACGCTGAAAGGAGCACGGACATGCCTCATCCCGCCACCCATCAACAACCCGGCCACACCACCCCGGCCGGCGGTGATCCGGACTGGCAGGCCTGGAGCGACGCGTGGACCCGGCACATCCCGGTCCTGACCGGCCGCACCGACCTGACCGTCACGGTCGCCCCCGGCGCGGGCGGCGGCGCCCCCGCCTGCTTCTACCCCGACAGCGCCCGGATCGAAGTCGACGCCACCCACATCGGCGCACCTGACGCCGCCAACCCGAAGCGGGCCGGCCACAAGCGGCTCGTGCCCACCGCCTACGGGCTGCTCGTCCACGAGGCCGCGCACGCCGCCCACAGCCAGTGGCGCACCCCGCCCGGCACCCCACCCGTGGTTGCCGCCGTCGCCGAGGTCCTCGAGGAGTCCCGCATCGAGTACCGGCAACGCAGCCGTCGGCGCGGGGACCGGCGGTGGCTGCGCCACACCGTCACCACCCTGATCAGCCCCGGTGAGGCCCCCGTCGACGACCCATGGCACGCCGGACACCTCGCCGGGCTGCTCCTCGCCCGCGTCGACGCCCGCATCATCACCGCCAAGGACATCCGCGGCGTCCGCGCCGCTGTCACCGCGATCCTCGGCCGCAAACGCCTCCTGCAGCTGCGAGACGTGTGGCGGCAGGCCCACGCCACCGACGACTCCGACGCCGACAGCATGGTCGACCTGGCGTGGCGGTGGTGTCGCATCCTCGGCATCGACCCCCGTCTGCAGCCGCAGACACCGGTACCGGATCCGGGGTTGTTCGCCGGCCGGCTCGCTCAGGCCCTGACCGACTACCTCGCCCACGCCACCGGGCTCACCCCCGCCGAGTACCGGGCACAGCAGCTCACCGCCCGGTTCTCCGCCCCCGCGACCTGGAGCCGACGCGAGCCCACCGACGCCGAACGCGCCGCCGCCCGCCACCTCGCCGCACGGCTGCGCCGCGCCCGCACCCACCAACCCGAACCCGACACCCGGCCCAGCCTCATCCCACCCGGCAGGCTCCGCACCCGCCACGCCATCACCGCCCAGGCGCAGCGCGCCGCCGGCACCATCCCCACCGCCACACCGTGGCAGCAGCGGGCCGCGATGCCGCCGCCGAAGCCGACCCTGCACCTGGGCGTCATCGTCGACGTGTCGTACTCGATGCACCCCTACGCCGGACCCATGTCGTCGGCGGGGTGGATCCTCGCCCACGCCGCCCGCAGCAGCGACGCGGTCACCGCCACGATCGCGTTCGGCAGCGACGTCACCCTGCTCATCGGCCCACGGCAGCGTCCCACCCACGTGCAGGACATGAATACCTTCGGCGGCAGCAGCACGTTCATCGACGCCGTGAAACTCGCCGACGAGCTGCTGCACCTGCGTCAACCCGGCAGGCTGCGGATGCTCGCGGTTGTCTCCGACGGCGACCTCGATGACATCCCGGCGGCGCAGCGGCTCGTCAGCGCTCTGCACCGGGCCGGCTGCGCCGTGTTGTGGCTACGGCCCGCCGACCTGGACGGGCACACGTTCACCGACGCCACCACCGTCCTGGTCGCCGACCCGGTGCAGGCCACCGGCCACATCGCCGACGCCGCCGTCGCCGCCCTCGAGCAGGCCTGACAACAGCCAGCTGACCGGCCCTGGACAGACGGCCTCCGCCGAAGCCAGACGCGGCGGATGGTTCCGCCTGCCTCCTCGACGGACAACCGATCGGTCCTTCCCCCGCACCGCCTGCAGCCGCTTGCCCGGCTAGCCGCGCGACCGCGCACCCCGGGCACGGCGGCACCGCCGTGCCCGGGCTCCCTCACACATTTGGAGACATCGTGAGCGACCAGCACCGCCTACCGGTCACCTCACCGGCTGACCTGATCGTCGCCGTGCCCTACCTGCTCGGCTTCCACCCCACCGACAGTCTGGTCCTCGTCGGTGTCGCCGGCACCCGCGTCGCCGTAGCCAGCCGCGCCGACCTACCCGACCCCGCCGACGCCGTCGGCTGGGCCGACGAGCTGATGCCTCAACATCTGCGCATGCTTCACCACGCGGGCGTGACCACCGCGATCATCGTCGGCTACGGGCCCGCCAGCCGGGTCACCCCCGTCATCGACACCGTCACGCCCCGGCTACGTGATGGCGGCATCAACGTGTTCGACGCGCTGCGCGTCACTGACCGCCGCTACTACTCCTACCTCTGCCAGGAACCCACCTGCTGTCCCATCGACGGGGTGCCCTTCGACCCCGACCGCAGCGACCTCACCCTGCACGCCATCGTCGCCGGTTGCAGCACCCTGCCCGACCGGCGGGCGCTCGTCGCCAGCATCGCCCCCATCGACGGTCCCGCCCGCCACGCCGTCACCCGCGCCACCTACAAGGCCCGGGCACGCCGCCGCACCCTCTCTACCGAGGGTGGCCGGGACGCGCTGATCCGCGCGGGCGAGGACATCGTGCGGGAAACGTTCGCCCGCTACGCCGACGAGCAGGTGCTGACCGACGACGAGCTGGCCTGGCTCACGGTGCTGCTGCCGATCACCGCGGTCCGCGACGCGGCGTGGCGGGCCACCGACGCGCAGCCCTGGCATGTCGCGCTGTGGAGCGACATCACCCGCCGCGCCCAACCCGACCTCGCCGCCCCACCCGCCAGCCTGCTCGCCTTCGCCGCCTGGCGCAGCGGCGCCGGAGCGTTGGCCTCCGTCGCCGTCGACCGGGCCCTGCAAGCGAACCCCGCCTACTCCCTCGCCCAGCTCATCGACCGTGCGCTACGCGAAGGGCTCCCCCCGTCCGTGCTCGACGGCTGGCCCGACCAGGACTTCCCCACCACGCCCTGACCCCACGCCATCACCGGTCACGCCACCATCCCGGAAGGAAACCTGTGTCTGACTACCTCGAGGTCCTGCGACACCTCATCCGCCCGGCGGGTTTCGCCCTCGACGCGGACGAGCGGGACCAGACCTGTGCGCAGCATCCCGACGCCGTGTGCGCGCTGTTCGCGGCAGCCTGCACCATCGCTGCCGCCGACGCGCAGATCGCCACGCTGGCCGGCGCGGCGAACCTGCTCTGCGACGTGCACTCCGACGCCGACATCAACACGGTCCTGTCCATGCGAGAGCACCTCGACCGCGTCGCCGACGCCCTCACAGGGGCCCTCGCCCAGCGCGACAAGGCCACCGCCCGCCTACGGCAGGCCTGCGACGCCCTCACCGACCTGGGCACCGGCGTGATCACCCGCCCCGGCGGCAGCACCCCTCCCGCTGACCAACCCGACAGCGCATACCCGGCCACGCCGTGACCACAGCTGCCTAGAGCCCACCGACAACGCACCGGCGAGCCGGCCCTCTACCGGCACCGCCGGCAACTCCCGCGCCCCGCGCCGCATTCCGGCCGCGGGGCGCCTCCACACCCATTCACCGAAAGCCAGTAGGGGAGCACACCGCAGATGACCAACGCGGACGTCCCACCCCGCGAACCGGCACTCGAAACAATCCTGCGCACCAGCTGGGAGACCTTCCACCCCGGCCAGCAGGCACCACTGGGCTGGCTCACCCACACCACCGCCCAGGTCGTGTCCTACCTGCGCCAGACCCAAACCCCGCCCGACATCGCCCGGCACCCGGACGCGATCGACCGGTTCCACCGGCAACTGCGGGAAGCGCTCGCCGACGCCGTCTGCACCGAGCAGGTCAGCATCGACGCCGCGAACAATCTCCTGGAGGTCCTCGACCTGCCGCTGCTGCCCCGCCGCTGGCAGGTCCGCCTCACCTGCCCCTGCTCATCGACATCACCGCCACCACCCGCGAGGACGCCTTCACCAACGCGGAGAACACCATCGAAGCCGCGCTGGCCGATCTGCCCGCCAGCATCGAGTGGGACGGGCAGGAAGGCTACGAAGCCCTTGGTGGTGACCTCGACGCCGACGAGCCACTGCGCCAGGACGGCGATCGCACCGCCGACGGCTGACAGTCGGCGTCCTCCCGTGCACGCGCCGGCACTCCACTGGGCCTTGCACAAGCTGCGGCGCCATCAGGGTCCCGGCCCTGCGCGCTCTCGTCCTTCCCTTCGCGCGGCGTCCCGGTCCCGACCGGGACGCCGCCGCTGCTTTCTCCCAGGAGATAGTGATGTCGTATCGCATGTGGTGGCGCACGGAGGACGTGCTGCCCCTCGCCGAAACCACCATCGCCGCAGCCCGCCGCGGTTCCCGGCGACGCCGCCGCGCCGCGCTCCTCTTGACCAGCGGCCCCGATGGCCTCTCAATGACCGGTTCACCCGGTCCCGCCGGCCAGCACCCCACTGCTCCCAGTGCGCGGGCGGAGACCTGGGTGCGGCCCGCCACGGCGCCGCCCGCGCCGGAATACCGGGTGGTGCTCCCGCTGCGCCGCTACCGGATCGGCCGGCGCAGCCTGTGGCGCCTGCTCCGGAAGGCAAGCCTTCCCCGGTTGCACTGGATCAGCATCACCGTCGACCCCTCCCGCGGCGGCAGGCTTCGCTATGAGGCGGCTGCCAACCGAGATGATGTTCTGCCGCCCGGGGCCACGTGGACGCCGATGGCCGTCACCTGCCACGTCGTCGCCGGCGGGGCGTTCCGCGCGCTGGTCGCCGACGGGCACACCAGCGTCGACGACGGCGCGGTGCTCGCCCGGTTCCCCCGCTACGCGGTGCAACTCATGGCCACCCACCTCGACGGGCTGCGGCTCGGGGACATGCCCGGCGAGCACCCGCTGCGCTTCGACGGCGCCACCGTCGTCGAGTGGGAACACGACGAGCTCGGATTCACCCGCCGCATCGAGTGCGACCGCATCAGCCCCGACGCCAACGGCTGCTACGCCATCGGCGCCTACCAGTGGCCATGGGCACCGCTGCCCACCTCCGACGACGGCACCCACCAGGAGGATGCCGCCACCGGCCAAGACCAACCGCTGCCGCCCTCGCCTTGGCCCGCGACGCCGACCTGATCCTGGCCGAGATCAACCACACACCGTCGAGGTGCAGAACGAGGGCAGCGCTCGACTACGCACACCCGGCAGACCGTTCGGCACCTACAGCACCTGCAGCTTCCCCGCCCACGACCACACCACCAGCACCGGCCGCAACCGCGAAGCCCTCGATGTCCCGGCACCGACGCGGTGCCGCCGCGGCGGCCAGCGCGCCCATTACGACGAACTGCTGCTGGACTGCCGGCACGAAAACCCCGCCACCGGCGGCTGCCTCGTCAACCGCCGAGACACCTAACCCGCCGGGCGGGGCCAGGGAGTCGTCCACCCGATGTCGCGGCGACGACTTGATCTATCCGGAAAGTCGAGCGTCACTCGTCGCGGTCGCCACGCCGGCGGACCCGACAGCGGCCCTGCGCACCGCTGGCCAGGGTGGCGGCCACCCGAGTCGCACCCGCACCGGAAGGGCAACCTTTGATGTCGCAGCCGCACCGCCGCGCCGCACCGCCCCACGCCACCGACGTCCTGCTGTGGCTCCTCGCCACCGACGTCGCCGCCCAGCACCTTGCCGACCCCGACCGGCCCGGCCACTGCGCCAACCTGCGCTGCCACAAGGAGACGTACCCGTGTGCGCCGGCGCGCGACGCCTACCGAGCGTGCCGCACCGCGACCCGGCCCACGCTGCTCGCCCGTGGCCGGGCGCGGGTCATCGCCCCTGCCACCGCAGCGGCACGGTTCGCCGGCTGGTTCCGGCCTAACCCACCACAGCAACGGCCGACGTCGGCGCGGCGAGCCGCCTGACCTTGGCCGCATAGGCACCTGCAGAAGGAGACACCATGGATCCATTGGCCGACCCTGGCAAGCACGTCGGCACCACCAACGCGAACCTCAGCGTCGGCGACCCCGACCTCGGCAAGTCACGCCTGCTGTCGCGGCAGTGCGATACCTGCGTATTCGCCCCTGGCAACAAGATGCACCTCACCCCGGGTCGGCTTCGCGATCTGGTCGCCGAAGCCCGAGCCAGGGAGTCATTTATCATCTGCCACTCCACGCTCCCCCACTATAAGCACCCCGACGCCAAGCCGGCGATCTGCCGCGGCTTCGCCGACCGATACCACACCCAGGCGCTGCAGCTCATCGAACGGCTCTTCGGCTTCGTCGAGGTCGACCCGCCACAGCCTGCCGGCCCGCAGCGAGGGCCAAACCGCACCACCGCGACGTGACATAGCCCCACGGCACCCTCCGACCCGCCGCGCTTTGCGAAAGGGACGCTGCAGCGGATCGCACACCGACAGAAGGATCTGGCCCATCATGGGCACCGAAGAGCTCATTCACCGCCAGGACGAGATCGTCGACGAGGTCGGTTGGGCGGTCATCCTTGTCATGCCGGCCGCCGACGACCCCGACGGCGGTACCTGCCCCTGCTCGGGGTCGAGCCGTTGCCCGTGGTTCAGTTCCCGCCGGTACCGCTGAGCCTGAACTCACGGTCCAGGCGATTGACGCCGTCGCCGGCGATCGCCCGGCTGTTGCCGCTGCGCATGGCTTGCTCCGGTCGCTCTTGGAGTCGGTAAGCAGCCAGCCGCGCCCCTCGTAGCGCTTCGCCTCCAAGGTGACGATGTAGCGGCGGTTGCCGCTGGGTACCGGCACCGGCGAGTTGTTGGCCCGGTAGGTCGGCCAGTAGTTGGTGTAGTCATCACATGATGTGATGGTCGCTGTCGCAGGACTGGCGTCCAGGTGCAGTTTGGTCACCTTGGTGTCGGCGGTCCGCGTGGGCTGAGCATCGGCGGGAGGTATTCCCGGACGGGCTGTTCGCTGACCTCTTCCGTCCGGGCGGGGAGGTCCGTCGGTGCCGGGCGAGGTGATCGCGTCGGTGTTGGTGTTGCAGACGCTTGCGGACCTGTCCGACGCCGAGGCGATGCAGGCGCTGCGGTGTTACCTGCGGTGGAAGGTGCCGTGTGGGCTGCCGATCCACCACGGGGGTCTCACCGACGACGTTGATGGTCTGGCGGAACCCAGTGCGCGCGGATCGTTAGTGCAGCATCGATCCAACCTGTTGCACCGCATCTACGATGAGTGCACCGCGACGACGGAGGTGCATCGTGCGACGGCATGTATGGTTTGTGGCGGTCACCCTGCTCATCGGGACGATCATCGACATCACCGCGAACGTCGTGCCTCTGCCGCAGAGCTGGCGAGCCCACCTGTGGATCGCCTGGCTGGTGCTCGCCGCTGCGCTGGTGGGGTTGATTGTGGTGTCCGTACTCGAACGGTGCAACGCGGAGCGCTCGCCGTCAGTCCCACCGCCAGGCCCAGCCGTCCGGCAGGACATCATCGCCGCCGGACCGGGCGCGATGGCCAGCGGCGCGATCAATGGCAACGTCGTCCACCACCATCACGCGCCGCTGCCACCGGCTAAGCCGGACGCGGAAGGCCGGTGAGCTGGCGTGTTCGACGCGACCCAACACGTCAGCGCCATCGCTGGGTTCGCATACGGCGCGATCGGCGCCGACGTGCACGTCCACGGCGACGGAAGTCCGTTGTACCTGTTGGAAGAGCATCGATCGCGACCCGGACCAGACCCGGACTGGCTTCGGCAGGCGCCCAGTCGCATGCTCAACGCGCACACGCGTCTTGTTCCGTTTATTGGACGGACGGCCGAACTGGACGAGGCCCGCCGCTGGCTGTCGAGCCGCGCCCGTCTGGCGGTGCACTGGATGCAGGGTCCGGGCGGACAGGGCAAGACCCGCCTCGCGAAGCACGTCGCGGACCTGGCGGCAGCCGACGGCTGGCGCGTCGTGTCTGCAACACACGGTGTGGGTGCCGTCCAACCACCGGCGTCGGCCCAGGACCTACGCACCGACGACCATCACGGCGTTCTGTTGATCGTCGACTACGCGGACCGATGGACGTTGACCGCGTTGACCTGGCTTCTGCGCAACGCGCTGCTGCACCGGCCGCACGTGCCGGCCCGGGTACTGCTTCTCGCGCGCTCGTCAACGAACTGGCCTGGTCTGCGCGGCATGTTGCAGAGTCCCGAGCTGCGCGCGAGCTTGTCGAGTAGCCGGCTCACCGGCCTGACCGGGCATGACCGTGACGGCCGGTGGGCGATGTTCGCTGCCGCACGCGAGGCTTTCGCCGGAATCTATGGGTTGCCGGATACGTCAGCGGTCACCCCGCCGGCTGGGCTCGACGCCGAACAGTTCAGCCTTATCCTGGCCGTGCACGTCGCGGCGCTTGTGGCTGTCGACGCCCATGCGACCGGCACGACGCCGGCCGATGATCCCGCCGCCCTGAGCGAGTACCTGCTGGATCGGGAGCGGTCGCACTGGGCTCTGCTCTACGAGGAGGGTCGCCACCGCGGCCTGGACTACGCGACGCCGCCGGTCCTCATGTCTCGCACAGTGTTCACCAGCTCCCTCACTGGTCGACTCCATCGCGAAACCGGATCCGCCCTATTGCGGTGGTTGGAGCCCGGCACGACGACGGAACGCATCCTCGCCGATCACCGCTACTGCTACCCGCCGTTAGCCGCTAACGGCGCCGAGGCCCCCGACTTCGTTTTGGAGCCGCTTTACCCGGACCGGCTCGCGGAGGACTTTATCGCGTTGTGCCTGCGTGACGGCGACACCGCCGCATGGGCGGGCGGACGCTTGGGGCAGCTCGTGCCTGCCGACGTGCAGCCGTCTTCCCCCTATGCGGGCCGCGCCGTGACCTTCCTGACGGCCGCCGCCGCCCGGTGGCCCCTTCTCGGCCGGCAACGACTGTACCCGCTCGTGCGCCGCTCACCCGAGTCGGCGCTGGCTGCGGGCAGCGCCACACTATCGGCACTCGCCGGACTCATCGAAATAGATATCGAGACCTTGGAGGCGATCGAGGCACGGATCCCCAAGCACGGCAACGTCGACCTCGACGACGGCCTCGCCGCTGTCAGCGTCGCCCTAACCCACCGCCGTGTCGAGACTGAGCAGGATCCCGCAACGCGGGGCAGCTTACGTCTCAAGAATGCCGAACGCCTCGCCCGTGCCGGGCGCATGGGTGAGGCACTGAAGGCCGCTGGAGATGCTGTCATCGACTTCAATTCGGTCCAGGACCCGGATACGACCGCACAGGGCCATCTCGGCGAGGCGCTGACCATCGTCGGCGGTGCCTTGACGACCACAGGGCGTTGCCACGAGGCGCTCGAGCCACTCGAGCGCGCTGAAGGTATCCTCCGGGCAGTCGCCTCGACGGACGTCGGCTGGCTGTTGTCACTGTCCATGACCATCAACAACCTCGGCATCACGCTGGCGCAGTTGGGCCGTCAGGACGACGCTCTCAAAATGCACCGATCCGGCGTCGAGTTGAACCGGCGGCTGGTCTCCGCTGCACCCGAGATAAGCTTGATCGATCTCGGGACGTCGCTGACCAATCTCGTCGCACGCCTTGCAGAGCTCGGCCGCTACGACGAGGCATTGCCTGCGGCGGTGGAAGCCGTCGAGATCCTTCGCGGCCTGGTTCACGACGAGCCCGCCCACCTACCAGCGTTGAACACGGCACTCACCAACGCCGGGGTCACTCACGCCGGTTTGCGCCAATGGCAAGAGGCCCTCGCCTGCGCTGAGGAGTCTCTGAGCATCAGCGCTCGCATGGCCGAGATCAACCCCGTGGCCTACACACCCGACCTGGCGACCGCCCAGCACAACCTCAGCGCTCGCCGCAGCGAGGTCCATCGATTCACTGACGCGCTCGCAGCCGTCGATGAGGCCATAGGCATCCGCCGCCGACTGGTTCGCGACAATCCAGTCGACTTCGCCTGGCTGCTGGCGACCTCCTTGGCGGCCCGCAGCGGGTATCTCGGAGCGATCGGACGCGGCGCCGAGGCGGTCGTGGATGCCGCCGAGGCGGTCGAGATCACCCGGGGTCTTGCGGAGACCAATCCGCCCGGTCACCTTCCCGGCCTCGGTTCGACACTCACCACGTATGCGTCGGCACTCTCAAGCCGCGGCCGACACGCTGAAGCGCTGGACGCGGCGGAGGAGGCCGAACATATCCTGCGGCGCTGCGCCGAGGTCGAACCGGTCGCACACCGCACAGCCTTAGCTACGGCACTCCAACGCCGCGCCGCTGCCCTCGTCGGACTCGGTCGGCCGCAGGCTGCCCTCGAGCCTGCCGCTGAAGCGCTGCGGACGTACGAAGGACTCGCCGAGCTGAACCCGGTGGCACACCTTGATCGTCTCGTCCCAGCGCTCAACCACGTTGGCCTCGCACTGTGGAACTGCGGCCGCCGAAACGAGGCAATTCCGCCAGCCGCACGAGCGGTTGAGATCTCCCGGCGCCTTGTTGCAGAGCGGCAGGACGCTTATCTTCCTGCGCTGGCCACTGCGCTCAACAACCTCGCGGTACGCCTCGCCGAGACCGGTTCACGTACGGAGGCACTCGCACCAGCTCAGGAGGCGCAGCGCCTCTGCGAGCAGCTCGAGCGGGAGAACTCAGGCGTTCACACCGCAGACCTGGCCATGACCACGCTCAACCTCGCATTGCGGCTGGCGTGGGCTGGACGAGTCACCGACGCGCGCGTTTACGCCCAGCGCGCCGTCCAGCTCTATCGGCAGCTGGTGGCAGCCAACCCGGACAGACACCGTCACGACCTAGCCGACGCATTGAGCAACCTTGGCGTGATGCTCACCGATCAGCACGAGTGCGGGTTGGCGCTGACCACGACCACAGAGGCGGTGGCGCTTTACCGCGAACTGGCGCGACGCGACGTGGCGGCACACCAGCATCGTCTCGCCGAAACACTGATCAATCTCGGACGCTGCCACGCTGCTGCCGGGCGCCGCGCTGAGGCATTGGACTGCGTCGAGGAGGCTGTGCGCCTCGTGGCGCCGCTCGTCGAACAGCACCCAGCAACACACGAGTACCTCCACGCAGCGGCGGTCGACGCGTTGGGCCTGCGCCTCGCCGAGGCCGAGCGCCCGGACGACGCGCTCCCAGTGGCACGGACAGCCGTCACCCTCTTTCGCGGACTGGTCGAACGCAATCAGTCTGCCTACCTGCCGGACTATGCGGTCACCCTCACCAATCTCGCCGCCACTCTGCTGGACGTCAACCAGCCTGATGAGGCGATATCGGTCGCTACCGAGGCCGCGAACATTCTGCGCCGACTTGCCACGGGCAATCCGGCAACTTACTCAACGCCGCTCGGCATCTCTATGAACAACCTGTATGTTGCTCTGGCCCGCTCGGAACGGATCGACGAGGCATTAACCGCAGCGCAGAAGTCGGTCGCGGCGTTCCGTGTAGCGATGACGAACTCATCCGTCCATGCCCCAACGCTGCTCAACGACCTGGTCGCTGTGGCCGGGATGTCGGTCGATCAGAATCGCGACCTGCCCGGTGCAACAGCTGCGCTTCATGAGGCATTGGACGTCTACGCGGGGCTGAGCACGCCTCATCCTGACTCGGCAAGATTGCGCAGCGTCGGCGGCATGGTGTTTCGCGCCCTCGTCGCGGAGGGCCGCGTCGTGGACGCGATGCGGCTGCGCGACCATTTCGCAGCCGTCATCGTGGCGTGATTGACGACAACAAGGGTCTGTCAACTTCCGTTTTTGCGCGCGTGAGGCGCTGGCGCGCTGTGAGGCGCCGCAAACTGAAGGTGGTGGAGGACCTCCTCGCCGGGGTGTCGCAGCAGCCCGGTAGGAGCAGCCCAAACCGGGAAACGCCGGGGAGGGTGGGAAGCAGCGTTGACAAAGCCGCGACGTCCCCGAGCTACTGATCGCAGGACTGGCCCCCGCCATATCGAAGGCGCCGCTCAACGACCTCGCCGGCAAGGGTGTGTACGACAGGGTCGAACGGTTCCACCACGGCCAGCGCATCAGCGACCTCATCGCCGGCTACGACGCCGTCATCGTGGGCGGCGATGCCATGCCGGAGTTGCATCCCGGCACCGCCGATGGCCGCTGCGGGCGCGACCGTGTGCGCCTGCAGCAGATCGTCTGGCCAGATCCGCAGGGCCGCTTCCCCTGGGACAGCAGCTACGCCTACCCCAGGGCTGCAGCCGGTCATCGGACGGCCATCGTCCCGCCCTGTCACCACGGGCTGGAGGCTGGGCCGGCGCTCTACGTGTATTGGCCCAGCCTCCAGCACGCCCTGCCGCCGACGGCTCGCGTGCCCACGCTCCCGGTGGGGTTCCGGGCGAGGAGAAAGGCGGCGTTTTGTCGGTCACCGTCCCGCAGATGCTGCCGAGCAAGGGCCTCAGACGGTCCTCCCGTCCTCATCGGGTGGACGGAGTACGCGGGAGCCGTGGCCGCCTCGCCGCAGGTCTGCCGTGAGGCGGTCGGCGAGTGTGAGGGTGTCGTCGCTGGGCTCGGCATCGATCTCGGCGAGCTGGCGGCTCAGGGTCCGGCGCAGCGCCCGCACGGCGTCGAGGTCGCCGAGCTGTGCGTGGGCGCGCATCGCTGTCTGGTAGAGCTCTTCGCCGTAGGGGTGTTGTGGGATCGCCGCGTCCAGTACGGCAAGCTGCTCGGCTGGGTGGCCGGTGAGTTCCTCGGCGAGGGCGACGGTGGCGTCGAGGGCCTCTTGGCGTATCGCCTCCCGGTAGGGCTCGAGCCATTCGTACTCGCAGCCCTGGGCTAGTGGCCGGCGGTAGGTGTCGACGGCGCGGCGCAGCGCCGCGACCCGCTCAGGCTTGCTGGTGGCGCCGTCGGCGGCGCGGATGGCGGCGCGCATCCTCCACAGGTCGATGTCGAAGCGCTGGGCGTTGAGCTGGTAGCGGTGGTTCGGGTGGGTGAGGTAGCTGCCGGGGCCGGCGTTGTGGCGCAGGACGCTGCGCAGGTCTGAGACGTAGGTGTGCAGCCGGTGCACGGCCTTGCTCGCTGGGGCGTCGGGGAGCAGGTCGTCCAGGATGGCCTCTGCGGAGGCGCTGCCGTCCCGGACTGCCAGGTACACGAGTAGTTCGAGGGACTTCGCGCGCAGGCTGCGTTGCGGGTCGGCGCCGACGATGCCCGGCGTGCCGAGCACGGCGACCTCGACCGGGATGGGCATGCCTGCGGTCGTCTGCGTGCGAGGTGGCGTCGGGGCGGCGGTGGCCGAAGCGTGGCCTTCGCCGGGGTCGTCGGTGTCTTCTGCAGCAGCAGGGCCGCCGCGGGCCGTGGAATCGGTGGCCGATGCCGTGCTGCCTGAAGAACCGGCGGTGCCGCTGTCGACTGGACGGGTGGGAGCTTTGGCTGCTGCTTCTGTCGGTGGCTGCGCATCATCAGGTTGGGTCGTCGGGTGGGCTGGCGGCAGCGGCTCGGGGTCCTGGTCGGGAGTGGGTGCGGCTTCGGCGGGGGCGGGCGCGGGAAGTTGGCCGGTGTGGGATTCCGCCAGGGTCGCTAGGAGGGTGGCGGTTTCGTCGGGGTTGATGACGGCGAGCCGGCCCACGTCTGCCGGGTGGGAGCCGTGGCGGGTGGTGACGCCGTCGGCGGGGGTGGTGGTGCCGTCATGGGCGACGTCGACGGTGTTCCCGTCGGGCCATGTTCCGAGGAGCACGCCGTGAATGTCCAGGCGTTGGCCTTGCGTGAGCAGGGCGGCGATGCGGGCGCGTTCGTGGCGGCCGGTGGCGTCGGCCAGCAGGATGATTGGTGGCAGGGGTTCTTCGTAGGGGTCGGCGGCGCGCAGGTCGGTGACGGTGTCGACCTCGTGTTGGTAGACCAGCCGGGTGCGGTGCAGTGTCTGCGCTTCCAGGATCTCCAGGGCGTCGTCGAGGCCGGCGGTGATGGTCAGCCGGGGCGTGCGGGGCAGGGTGACTGCGGCGGCGCCGAGCAGCGTCGCCGCGGTCGCTGAGGGCATCACCACCTGGGCGCGGGCTTCGGGGTGGTCCGGTCCGCCTGCGGCCAGGGCGGCGGTGAGGAATCCGCGGGCGGCGGCCTCCGCGCCGGGGCCGGTCAGGCCGAGCCCGGCGGGCGGCCATACCGTCGACAGCGGGTGGGCGAGGGCCGGCGACACCGGTGTGGGCTCGCCGCTGCCTTGTTCGGCGACGTCCTGGGCGGCTGCGGGGGTGGTGTCGGGGTCGCCGGTGCGGCCGTGGGTGGCCTGGGCGTCGGTGTCGTCGGGGTCGCGATGGGTTGCGGCGGTGGGGTGGTCGTCGCTGCCGTCGAACTCGTCGGTGTGCCTGTCGGCGGGGTCGTGGTCGGGCGTGTCCGGCTGCCCGGCGGTGGTGCGTTGCAGGGCGCGGCGGATCTGGCTGACTATGGGGGGCATGGGCGCGAGGTTCGGGTCGCCCAGGCGCGGCAGAGCCGAGGGCTTGCGGGGGGTGTAGCGGCGTTGGCGGTGTGCCCACACCAGCGCGGCGGCGGCGGCGATTGCCAGGGCGAGGCCGAGGTCGACCCAGCTTCCGGTGGGAAGTGGCACGCCGGGGTTGTGCCGCTCGCGGTTGGGGCGGCTGGTATGGGTTGGGCTGGCGCCGGCCGCGTCGCTCGTGCTGAGGGTGGCCGTGGTGGGTGCGGGCGCGGTGGTGCCGCTGCTGGTGGGCGTTGGGGCGGTGGCCGTAGTACTCGGGGTGGGGGTGGGTGCCGGCGCTCTGGTGGCGGTCGGTCCGGCCGTGGGGGTGACGTCAGGGTTCGTCGGGGGTGTCGGTGCCTCAGTGTCCGGGCGCTCTGTGGGTGGCTTGGGCGGCGCGGGTCGGGGTTGGTGGCCGGCGGGTGGGGTGGCGTCTGCGGGCAGGTCGAGGGTCCAGCCGGGGTAGATGATGTTCGGGTTGCGCAGGGTTCCGCCGACGTTGGTGAAGTGGGTGCCGCGGTTGAGGGCGAAGATTTCCGGCCAGCGGTGAGGGTCGCCGAGCCACTGCTCGGCTATCTCGGACAGGGTGTCGCCGCGCTTGACGGTGTAGGTGTATTCGCGGCCGGCGGCGACGAGGATCAGGTTCCCGGTGGTTTCGGTCTTGCGAGCAGGTGCCGCAGCGGCTGAGGGTGTGTCCGTCCCGGCCGCGGTGGCGGCCCGTCCGCTCGCAGGATGCGACGTGTCGGAAGCTGCTGTGATCATGACCGTGGTGCCGGGGTTGGCCTGTGTGGGCGAGGACAGGGGCGGTGTGGCGGCGTGGGCGGCGGTGGCGAGGACGCCTCCGGTGATCGTGGCGACGAGGAGCGCGGCGAGGCCCCGCGCGGGCGTGAGGGCGCGCGGTTGGGGTAGCCGCACGCCGGTGAGGGCGGCGGCGAGCTCGGCGATGACCGACCAGGCGAACGACGTCCAGGCCAGCCAGAGCAGTCCGACGAGGATGGCGCCGAGGGTCTGGTCGGTCAGTGGGGTGGTCAGGGTCGTCGCGATGTCGTGCCAGGATGGCAGGCTGTCCGGTAGCGGCGGGTGGAGGTAGCGCAGCAGGGCCCAGGGAACGCCGGCGAGCAGCAGCGCCAGCATCGCGGCGCCGGCGACGCGGCGGGCGGTGGAGGTGAGCAGGGCGAGCACGGTGGCAGCTCCCGGGATGTGTCGGGGGTGGTCAGGTGGGGGCGGTGACGCCGGTGAGTGGTGTGGCGGTGGCGGTGGCGGAGACGGGCAGGCTGGTGATGCCGACGAGGGTGAGCAGTTGGGTGGGCCGGCGCGTGGTGATGGTGACGGTGACGGTGGTGGTTGAGGCGGTGGCGGTGCCTGGGACGCCGGCCTGGGCGAGGAAGGCGCGGGCGGCGGTGGCGGCTTGGGTGGGGTCGAGTTGCACGGTGCCGGTGCGGCGGTAGGTGTTTAGGTCGATCTCGCGGGCGCCGGCGCGGGCGGCGGCCTGTGCGAGGTCGAGGACGCGGACCTTGTCGGACATGCCGAGGCCGAGGTCCAGGACGAGGCCGGCGAGGATGAGCACGATGAGCACGCCGGCGATGGTCCAGGGGGTGACCTGGCCGCGGTCGTCGTCACGCAGTCGCCGCAGCAGGCGGAGGGGCTGGTGGTGGGTCATGGTTGTTGTTCCCCGATGTAGGTGTCGACGGGTTGGCGGGCGGTGCCGGTGATGCGGACCGTGCCGGGCAGGCCGAGCCCGTAGAGGTCCTGCAGTGCGACGGTGCAGGTGACCGTGATGGCGACCTGCCCGCCGGGGGCGAGGGCACCGGCGTCGACGGTGATGGTGCGCGGTGAGCAGGTGATGTCGCGGCCCTGCAGTGTCGCGGCGGCGGCGTCCTGCCCGCCGGCGGCTGCGGCGGCGGGGCTGCGGGCCAGGGATGCTTGCCGGGCGGCGGCCGCGGCGGCGGCGTTGACGTCAAGGTTGGCGGAGACCAGGCGCAGGCAGGCGACGATCGCGACGGTGGCGAGGACCATCAGCGGCACGTAGCTGAGCACGATCTCGGTACTGACCGAGCCTGTGTCGTCGCGCCACCTCGCCGAGCGGCGTGCCGATCCAGGCCGGGCTGGCCGGCGGACGGTCATGCTTGGCCCTCCTTCGCCGACTCGGTCTGCTCCTGTCGTGGCAGGGCTTGGGGTCGGAATCGTTCGGTTGGGGCGGCGGCGGTGGTGGCGACTCGCAGGCGCAGGAAGGGCACGACGCGGGGAGCGGTGCCGCTGATGCGCACCGTGGTGCGGTCCTGGGTGCGGGTCACGTTGACCTGCCGGTCGCCGACGAGGCTGCCGGCGAGTTGGGTGAGCACCGTGTTCGCGTCGGCCTGTCCGGCTGTCGTGGTGCCCTGGTAGACGCGGGTGGTCTGCAGTGCGTGGTTGGCGGCGTGCTGCACCGCGAGGTGGGCCAGTCCCCAGGTGGCGAACTGCACGCCGAGTAGGACGAGCAGCATCAGCAGGGGGGCGTAGAGGACGACCTCGGTGGTGACCGAACCCCGGTCACCACCGAGCCGTCGTCGCGTGCGGCGCACCGTAGTCCCCCGGCCTTTAGAGGTTGATGCCGGTCATCTTCGTGATGATCTTGGTGTTGAAGATGGCGTAGACGGCGGCGACGAGGATGACGAGGAACGCGATCCACAGGACCTTCTCGGTGGTCTCGCTGCCCTGGTCGCCGGAGTCGCGCAGGCGGCGCATCCGGTCGGTCAGGGTGAGGCCGAGCAGGGTCAGTGCGGCGTGCAGTCGGGACACGATGTCTGCTCCTTTACGAGCGGGGTTAGAAGGCGTCGATGGCGGCGACGGCCGGGTAGAGCAGGAAGATCATGTAGGCGACGGCGAGCAGCATCACGGGCATCGACATGCGTTCGGTGGCGGAGTTGGCCTTGGCCTCGAGGGCGTTGGCCTGGTGGGCGCGCATGGTGGCGGCGCGGATGCCCAGGGAGGTGCGGATCCGGGCGCCTTCGGCGCCGGCGAGGCTCATGGTGGCGGCCAGTTCCTGCAGTTCGATGACGCCGGTGTCCTCGCCGAGCTGGCCGAGAGCCTGCCAGGGTGGGAGGCGCAGGAGCCGGGCGGTGGCCACGGCCCGGTTCAGGCGATTCGCGGCCCAGCCGGAGGTGTCTGCGCAGGCGTCGTCGAGGGCTTGTTCGATTCCGGCGCCGCCGGCCAGGGAGATGACGACCAGGTCGAGCACGGCGGACAGGGCGTGGCGCAGCTCGTCGCGGCGGCGTTGCGCCTCGGCGTGCACCGTCGTTTCGGCGAGCCACCACCCGCCGACACCGCCGGCGAGCGACGCCCACAGCGGCACACCGGCGGCGAAGGTGGTGCCGCCTGCGGCCAGCAGCGCGACGACCAGGGGCGGCAGCAGCAGGCCGGCGATCACGGCGAGGGTCTGGTCGGCCAGGTGCGCCGCGACGGGACGCTCCAGCACGGCCAGGTCGGCGCGGGTGCGGACGCCCGGCAGGTTGACCGCCTGCCACGGCCCGGCCAGCGCCCGCACGCGCCACGGCAGCGGCTCGCCCACCGGTTCGGGTGCCCGGCGCAGCCCGTCGAGGACCTGGGTCAGGCTGGGGCGGGCGGGCACCAGAGCGGACACGGCGAGGATCACGCCGATACCGGACACGACGCCGGCGGCGAGGACCAGGGGGCTCATGCCGGTCTCCGTTCGCCGGCTTCGGAGAGGATGCGGGGTGGGGCGGGGATGCGGGAGGCGCGGGCCAGCCACCAGAACCCGCCAGCGAACACCGCGCCGACGAGGAGCAGGACCATCTGGCCGGTGAGGGTGCCGTAGAGGGCGAGGAAGCCGCGGTTGAGCACGATCAGCCCGGCGACCATCACCACCGAGGTGCCGGTGATGACCCGGGCGGCGGTGCGGGTGGTGGCCCGGGTGGTGGCCACCCGCATCCGGATCGAGGCCTGCTCGCGGGCGGTGGCGGCGAGGCTGGTCAGGCTGTCGGTCAGCTGCCCGCCGTGGTAGCCGGCGGCCTGCTGCAACGCCCGCACCACCAGGTCGGCGGTCGGGTCGGCGAGCTCGGCGGCGAAGACCCGCAGCGCGTCATGCAGCCGCGCCCCCGACCGGACGCCATCGGCGAGGGCCTGAACCTGCGGGCGGATCGGTGCCGGGGTGACCGCGGCGGTCGCGGTGATCGCCTGCTCCAGCCCGGCCGCCGAGGACAGGGTGTCGCGCAGCAGTTCCGCCCACGTCGCGATCGCCTCGATGCGCCCCAGTGACCGCTGGTGCTCCCGGTCCGGGCCGAGGATCCGCGGCAGGGTCCACATTCCTGCTGCGGTCAGCAGTGCCGCGACCGGCCAGCGGGTCAGCACGGCGGCGGCGAACCCCGCCGTCACCGACACCGCCAGGCGGGTGCGGTCCGCCGGCGTCCACGCTCGCCGTGGGGAGGCCGGCGCCGGGCCGGGCGGGCGGCGGCGTAGCCCGTCGACGATCAGGGTGAGCCCGGCCGCGCACACCAGGCCGAGCAGGATCGGCAGGAGATTCACCGGTCACCACCGGTCCTTGTCGAGCAGGTCGGGGTCTAGGCCGGCGGCGACGAGCTGGTCGAGGGTGTCCGCGCGCATCGGCGCCGCGGGCAGTGCGCGCCGGTCCGGGCCGGGCCGGTAGATCTCGTTGCTGGGCACCTGCGTGCCGTCGGTTTCGAGGACCTGCCGGATGGAGGAGACCACCCGGGTGCCGTCGGTCGCGGTGTCCAGGTGGATGACGAAGTCGACGGCCTGGCCGATGAGCATGTTCGCCGCGTCGAAGGGGAACCGCTCCGGTGCCTGCATGACGTAGGTGGCCAGCCGGGAAAGGGCCTGCTTCGACGAGGAGGCGTGCAGAGTGCACATCGACCCGTCGTTGCCCTGCGACATGGCCAGGAGCATCGGCACGGCTTCGGCGCCGCGGGACTCGCCGACGATGACCCGGTCGGGGCGCATCCGCAGCCCCCACCGCACCATCGTGGACATGTCGATCCCGCCGACGCCCTCCAGGTTCGGTTCACGCTGCTGCAGGGCGGTGGTGTTCGGGTGGGCGTCTGCGTCCTCGTCCAAGCCCAGCTCGTAGGCGTCCTCGACGGTGACGATGCGCTCCAGCGGGCTCATCGCCCCCGCGGCGGCCCGCAGCAGGGTGGTCTTCCCGGCGCCGGTGCCGCCGGAGATGATCAGGTTCTTGCGGGCGCGGACCATCGCCGCGATCAGCTCCCGCAGCCCCAGCGTGATCTCCCCGCGCTGCTGCAGGTCGCCGAGGGTAACCTTCTGCAGCACGTTACGGCGGATCGACAGGCTCGGTCGCTTCGCCACGGCCATGACCGCGAAGAGCCGCTGCCCGCCCGGCAGGCGCAGCGACAATCCCGGCGACCCCCGGTCGAAACGCCGCTCCTCCTGCCCGCTGCGGGCCGCCGCGACGCGGACGAGGTCAACCAGGTCGGCGTCGGAAGCGGCCACCGGCGGCACCCGCATCACCCGGCCCTCGGTGGTGCGGATCCACACGTTGTCGCAGCCGTTGACGAAGATGTCCTCGACCTGCGGATCGTCCAGCAGCCGCTGCAACCCGCCCAGCCCGGTGAACGAGTCCCGCAACGCGCGGGCGACCGCCGCCTCCGCCCGCGGCGACGGCGGGGTACGGCCCGCGGCGATGTCCCCCTCCGCGCTGCGCACCAACTCCTCAGCGATAAGCCCGGCGATCAGGGCGTCACGCTCAACGTCGGGCAACCCGGCGCCCCGTTCGGCGAGCCGGTCGCTGACCCGCGCCCGCAGGCGCGCCACTACCTCCGGCGGCGCCGCCGACCCCCCAGCAGGGTCCGGCCCGGTCACCGCGACACCACCCCCGACTCCGCCTCATTCCCGTGGTTGACCTGCTGGTGCAGGGTCGCGGCGAGGTCGCGCAGGGCCCGCACCAGACGGGTGCGCTGCCACGCCCAGCCGGTCAACCGGCCCGCCAGGACACCGGCTCCCCACCGGTCGCGCGGCAACACCGCCCACACCGGCGCTCCCAGCCGCGCGGCGATCTCACCCGCTGGGTAGGAGCCGGGCCCGGCGAGCGCCAATCCCAGGGCACCGGGCCGCAACATCTCCCGCAGCCCCGGCATCCGCGCGTCCACATGATCCAGGTACTCCGTGGCCGGCATTGCGAGGACCAGCACCGCGTCGGCGGCGGGCAGCAGTCCCGCGGCGGGGCTGCCCGGGTAGAGCCGGCCCACGTCCGCGACCACCACGCCCGCCCCGTCCCGCAGGACGGTGGCCGAATGTCGGCCCAGCACGGTCACCGACCCGGCGGCGGTTTCCGCCGACCCCGGCGCGACGACCGCCTCGATGCCCAGCGGCAGCCCCTGCAGGTGCTCGGCCATCGACTCCACCCCGCCGCCGTGGCGGGTCGCCGCCGCCAGCGAGGTCAGGCCCGGTTGCTGCGCCAGCCCGAACCGGGCCGCGACCACCCCACCTGACGGGTCCGCCTCCACCAGCAGCGCCGGCCCTCCCGGCCACTGCGCTGCCAGCCCCACCGCCGTCGTCGACACGCCTGGAGAACCCGACAACGACGCGCACACGATCAACATGTGGTCCTCACCTGCCTGGCCCGAGCTGCACCACCGACACGTCCCCCGTCGCCGACGCGACCGCCTCCGCCGCGTCCGCGGCGAGCAGCACCGTCACCAACTGCGTGCCGACCTGGTCCGCGCCCGCCTCGACCGACACCACCGTCGCCACCGCCCGCCGCACCCCCGCCCCACCCGCGGGGCCCTGCGGCGCGGTCTGGCCCGCGCCGGCCGGCGGCGCGACCAGCACCAACACCCGCGCTCCCGCCGCCAGCCCGGCCGGCGCCCGGCCCGGCTTCACCGGCAGCGCGATCACCGCCTGCCCCGCCGGAGGCCACGCCGCCGGCCCCACCTGCCCGACGGTGAGCAGGCTGCCCACGGTCAACGGCACCGCCGCGGTCCGACCCACCACGTCGGCGCGCTGCCCAGCCGGCAGCAACGCCAACCCCGAGGAGTTCGCCACCCGCACCACCTCGACGTCCCCGTCGGCGATCACCTGCCCCGCCTCGACCGGCCGCGCGACAGCCAGGAACGACTCATCCGCGTGCCGGCGCAGGTCGACCTGCCAGAACACGACCACGCTCAGCACCACCAGCAGCGCCCCCACAGCGACCCGACGGCCGCTGCGCTGCCCCACCCGCCGCCCGGGCTGCGACGCCGCCACCGCCCTCGCAGCCCGGTCCGCTCCCGCCGACAGCGGGCGGTTCACCGTCACGCTCATCGCTGCCCCGTCACCGTCGCCTGCGACTCCGCCACCGGCAACCGCTCCGACCCGGTCGTCGTCAACGGCGGCACCGTCGCACTGCGCCCACCACCGGACCAGGACACCGACCAGGTCACCGTCGCGGTCAAGGTGAACGCGTTACCCGGCGCGCCCGCCGAGCTGACCCGGTAGGTGTGGCCGCACGACGACGCCGCTCTCGGATCGCCCCCGGGGTGCCACGGGGTTCCCGGCCCCTCGCACACCACCACATCGCCAGTGCCGTCACCCGGGCTCCACACGACCCGCACCGGCGTGGCCGTTGCAGTCACCGACATCCCCGGCACCGACGCTGTCGCCGAACGCCGCCCCCACGTTGAGGGATCCACCCACCACCACACCGGGACCTGCGCCAGCACACCCGCCGCTGCGCTGGGGTTCCTTCGGATCGCGGGGGCTGGCAGCCGCAGTCGCGACACCGCCACACGTGCCAGCGCCTCCGGGTCAGCGACCTGCCCGTCGGCCAGCCACACCACCCGCTGCGAGCCGATACCGTCCTGCTCGCACGTCTGCTCGTACCAGGCACCCGGCCCCGCACCCGCCGGCGGCGCCTGCTGCTGCGGCAACCTCCTGTAAGTACAGGGCGATTCGCTGCCCCCGCTGGATCCGTCCCCGGACCCGCCGTTGCCGTCGCCGCCGGACCCGGCACCGCCGGGTGCTCCCGAGCTGCCGGCGGAGACGTCGCAGACCGGAACGTTGGGTGTCTCGCTGCAGTCCACCTTCCCCCAGCCGTCTCTGGCCGAAGCCGGCGACGGCGGAAGGAGGATGAGTGCGCAAGCCCCTGCCAATGCTGCGGCCAAGGCCTGCGGTCGCTTCAGCACGTGCCGACCTCCTGTACACCGAAGCTCGTGACCTTCCAGCCCTCGCCACGACGGTTCACCACCGTGGCGGTCGCCGACCTACGGCCCCCTGGCTCGTCGTCAGCGAGCTCACCCGCGGCCGTATAGACGAGGAACCGCGTCCCATCGAGGCAGTCCGTCACGGTTACCGTCGTGGGATCGCCTGGCGGCACGGCGTCCGCCGCCCGAGGGCTGGAACCGAACTCGCCCTTAATTACCTGCTTCTCGCTGCGGTACTCGGCAAGACCCTTGCGCAGGGTCGCTAAAGCTTCGTCAGCCGCGTAGCGGGCCAGGTCGGGTTCATCCGGGTTGGCGGCACGACCTGCCTTCGCATAGGCCCGCCACATGCCGCTGTAGGCAACCAGCGCTGCCTGCTCCGCGGCGTCTCGGGCATCCGGAGCCGGCGCCGACACAGATGGCTGCGCACTTTCGTTCGCCTTGGGGGAATCGGTGCTACGGCACGCTCCCACCAAGCCCAGCACAACGACGGCAGCGGTGACGCGAAGCCGTCGAGGCCAGGGCGCAGGGAAAAACCTGGGGACACGCTTTATCCTCTGGTCACCGTCCGTCACGTTGTGCACGTTCAACCGGACGCGTGCCCGCCGTACCATGACACCCCCGCAGAAGTCGCACCAATCACGGTCTGAAACACGTCTACACCCAACACCCGCAGTTACCGCAAGGTGCTTACCGGCCAGTGACTACCGGTTGGTAACCACCTCTTGGCAACTAGCGATGCACATGTATGGGTAAGAACCGGACGCCGAGTGTCGGGTTCGCGCACTATGCCCGCAGGGATCGAGAATCCTAGAACCGCGCAACCATCGCCGGGGAGTACGGAAATGAGGAGCGATGACGAGGGCCGCGACCTAACGATCTCGCAGCCGGACTGCCCCGCAGTTCGAGCCCGATCACGGCGCTCGCTACTCTGTGCACATCGGAGGGTGCTGCCCTCGAGGAGCTTCATCACGCGGTGCGGTGTCCGGCCGGGCAGCGAGTTAGGACAGGACTTCCGGTGGCTGGCAGCTGTCGGCCTGGTGCGTCGCGAGCCAGCATCGGGCAGCTGGGTCGTCAGCGACCCCGCCGCGATCTATCGACTCTCCGAGCCCGGGCACGCCCTAGCCAAGTCAGCAGTGGAACACGCTGAAGGGTGCGACAACCTGCGCAGTTGCCAAGAGCGCGCAACTATCTGACGCATCCCCCGTCACAGGGACGGCGGTCAATCTCACAGCCGAACGTGGTTCACGGATTGCATTCGTGTGATTACACTCGCCGAGTTGGCCGACCGTGACCGGGAGGGACGGCGGGTGCGGCGTATTGAAACTGTCTACGATGCGGTCAGGCTGTGCGGGCACCGGTGGAGCCTGGAGATCCTGACCGTCCTGGATCACCACCGGCAGATGCGATTCACCGACCTGCAGCAGACAATTCGACCGACACCCAGTTCGAAGTCCCTCATCGAAGCGCTGCGCCGCCTACAAGACCACGGCCTGGTCGACCGTTCCACACTCGCCGACGCCAGCCCTTACCAGCTCAGTGCCGCAGGGCAGCACCTCCTGCCACTCCTGCTGACCTTCATGGACCAGCTTCAGAAGTGGACAGACACGTACCGCGACGGCACCGGCCAGCGCGTCGATCGCGGCACCGACGCGCGATAGCCCTCGCACGCGCACGGGCGCCGGCAGACTCACGACGAGCATCGCAGCGGCCGTCCTCGCCGTGAGCCCGGCGGGCGTGGCCGCAGGAACGTCGCTCCCATCATTGGTGCGACGCCTCACGATTCCGGTCGGGCCGGCGCCGGATCCTCGTGCCTCCCATGTCCCGGAGACGGTGCAGGGCAAACTCTGCCAAGCCATATCGCCCCCGGGTCCTCGAATCCGACTGGCGTTCGGGGTGGGACTCCGTCTTGCCTTGGCGGTCAGGGCGGCTCACGGCCGATCGATCGGGCAACGGGTTCATCCCGGCCGTCTGGCTGGAAGTCCTGTACGCAGGTGCCCTGCTCGCCGTTATCGACGTAGCCGTACGTCGCCTGCCCACCCTGGTCATCCGCTCCGCCGCAATCACGGCCGGCGTGCTCCTGCTTATGCACGACCTGCTCGCCGACCGGCCGTCCCTTCTCGGGCACGCGCTGCTGGCTGCGGCGGCGCTCGGCGGCGGGTACGCCCTCTTGGCCCTGCCGATGGGTGTCAGCCTGTGCATGGGCGACGTACGGCTCGCCGCGCTGCTCGGACTGGCGTTCGGTGCCGTCAGTTGGTCGGCCGTGCTGGTCCGCGGGCTCCTGCCCTCATCGACTCGCCGCGGCGGTCGCGCTGGAAGGACTCGCCCGACGGATACCCGACCTCCCCTTCGACCTTCTTCTCGTCGGCGGTGCCGTGCTGGCGGCGCTCATCGGTCCATGACCGCAAGGGCACCCGTGAGGAACACAGCTCGTGCGCTGACGAAGACCGTTTGCCGGGTCTGAGTGTCAGGCGGCGTTGGCTCGAGGCCGTCCCCAGCGTTGTTGACGTTCGCTGCCGATGCGGGCTCGGTCCCGGCGTTGGGCGGCGAGGACGTCGCGGTGGCGAGCGTTGGCCTTTCGCCAACGCAGGTACCGCTGCAGCTCAGGGCCAGCACGGTGTGGTTGGGGTAGTTGAAGTTGGCCAGGGTGAACGCGCCTTGCGGACCGAACTGGGCCGCGATCGGGTTAGCCCAGGACGCCTGGGCGGTGGACGCCGAGGACTGAGCCAAGCGGCGGGTCTGGTCAAGGCGGGCGTGGCCGGGCAACTCCGGCGACCTCGACCAGGTCGGCGCCGGCCCGCACCATCGTGGTGGCGAAGATGTGCCGCCAGACGCGGGCGGATGCCTCGGTCAGCGAGGCCAACCGCTGGCGGGCGGCATTTGGCCGGGCGGATAGCACTGCCGCCTCGGCAGAGGGCAGGATGGGCGGGTGACTGCCCCTACTCGCCCGCCATTGGCAGTATTGGATGCGGTGTTGGAGCGGTTGACCTACGTCAACGAGGAGACCGGTTACACCGTCGCCCGGGTGGCTACTGACCGCAGCTCCGACCTGCTGACCGTGGTGGGGGCGCTGCTGGGCGCGCAGCCCGGGGAGAGTCTGCGCCTGTCCGGGCGGTGGTCGTCGCATCCGCAGTACGGACGGCAGTTCGAGGTCGACTCCTACACCACGGTCCTGCCGGCCACGATCCAGGGCATCCAGCGGTACCTCGGCTCGGGCCTGGTCAAGGGCATCGGTCCGGTGTTCGCCGAGCGGATCGTGGCCCACTTCGGCCTGGACACCCTGCGGGTCATCGAGGAGGAGCCCTCCCGGCTGGTGGAGGTGCCGGGGCTGGGGCCGAAGCGCACGGCGAAGATCACTGCGGCGTGGGCGGAGCAGAAGGCCATCAAGGAGGTGATGGTCTTCCTGCAAGGTGTCGGGGTGTCGACGTCGCTGGCGGTGCGGATCTTCAAGCAGTACGGCGACGCGTCCATCGGCGTGGTCACGAAGGAGCCGTACCGGCTGGCGGCGGACGTGTGGGGCATCGGGTTCAAGACCGCCGACACCATCGCCCAGGCCGTCGGGATCCCGCACGACAGCCCCCAGCGGGTCATGGCCGGGCTGCAGTACACCCTGTCCGAGGCCACCGACAGCGGCCACTGCTATCTGGCTGCCGCGCAGCTCGTCGCCGACGCCGCGAAGATCCTCGATGTGCCCGGGGACCTCGTCAACCGCTGCCTCGACGACCTCGCCGGCGACGAGGGCGTCGTCCGCGAGACGCTGCCCGGCCCGGACGGTGAACCGGTGCAGGCGGTGTACCTGGTGCCGTTCCACCGCGCCGAGCAGTCCCTCGCCGGCTCCCTGCTGCGCCTGCTCAACGACCGGGCCGACCGGCTACCCCACTTCGCCGGCGTCGACTGGGGCAAGGCCCTGGCGTGGTTGAAGGCGCGCACCGGCGCCGACCTGGCCCCGGAGCAGGAACAGGCCGTCCGCGTGGCGCTGACATCGAAGGTGGCGGTGCTGACGGGCGGGCCGGGCTGCGGCAAGAGCTTCACTGTCCGCTCGATCGTCGAACTCGCCGCCGCTAAGAAAGCCAAGGTCACCCTCGTCGCCCCGACCGGCCGCGCCGCCAAACGCCTGTCCGAGCTCACCGGCCACCCCGCGGCCACCGTGCACCGGCTGCTGCAACTACGCCCCGGCGGGGACGCCTCCTACGACCGGGACAACCCCCTCGACGTGGACCTGCTCGTGGTTGACGAGGCCTCCATGCTCGACCTGATCCTGGCCAACAAGCTCGTCAAAGCTATTCCACCCGGCGCGCACCTGCTGCTGGTCGGCGACGTCGACCAACTCCCCTCCGTCGGCGCCGGAGAGGTCCTCCGCGACCTGCTCACCGCCCCCGCCATCCCCCGGGTGCGGCTGACGCAGATCTTCCGCCAGGCCGCCCAGTCCGGCGTCGTCACCAACGCCCACCGCATCAACGCCGGCCGCCCACCCCTCCTGGAAGGCCTGTCGGACTTCTTCCTGTTCGCCTGCGATGACACCGACGCCACCGCCAACCTGACCGTCGACGTCGCCTGCACCCGCATCCCCGCGAAGTTCGGGCTCGACCCACGCCGGGACGTGCAGGTCCTCACCCCCATGCACCGCGGCCCCGCCGGCGCCGGCACCCTCAACACCCTGCTCCAGCAGCGCCTCACCCCGCACCGCGAGGGCCAGCCAGAGCGACGAATGGGCGGGCGGGTGTTCCGCATCGGCGACAAGATCATCCAAATCCGCAACAACTACGACAAAGGCCAAGCCGGCATCTTCAACGGCACCCTCGGCATCGTCACCGCCCTCTCCCCCGAGGAACAGACCCTCACGGTGCGCACTGACGAGGACGAGAGCATCGACTACGACTTCGACGAACTCGACGAACTCGCCCACGCATACGCCATGACCATCCACCGCTCTCAAGGCTCCGAATACCCCGCCGTCGTCATCCCCCTCACCACGAGCGCGTGGATGATGCTGCAACGCAACCTGCTCTACACCGCCGTCACCCGCGCCAAAAAACTCGTCGTCCTCGTCGGCTCCCGCCGCGCCCTCGCCGCCGCCGTACGCACCGTCGGCGCCGGCCGCCGCCACACCGCCCTCGACCACCGACTTAGCTGACATACGCCAGTCGAACACTTGTACGATGCCGTGGTGGAGGACGTGGCAGCAAGATGGTGGAACGGGATCTGGGGGCGCCTGGGCCGCCGCGACGTGTGGCTGACCCGCCAGGTCCGATGGAAGGTCGTCGCCCGCGCCGGCGACAGCGAGACAGGCCGGGTGCTGCGGTGGGAGTTCGACACCGAGCCCGAAGCTCTCGCGATGGTCCAACGTCTCCTCGCCGCCGACGCAGGCGGCAGTTGGCGCAAGCAAGCCAGCGACGCCGCATCATCCCCGCCCCAGTGACGGCTCAGGTTCCGGCCGGCGGTCGCGTCCCAGAGGGCAGCGCCGCCGGCCGGAGCTGCGCGGTCAGGAGCTGCAGGTGTTGAGCATGCCCTGCAGCGCAGACTTCTCCGAGGACTGCAGCTTCAGCCCCCAGCTGTACTTCACGGTGATCCACATCTTGCTGTAGGTGCACCGGTACGACGACAGCGGCGGCTGCCACGTCGACGGGTCCTGGTCACCCTTGGACTGATTCACGTTGTCCGTGACCGCGATCAGCTGCGGGCGGGTGAGGTCGTTGGCGAAACTCTGCCGGCGGCTGGTCGTCCAGGAGCTGGCGCCGGAGCGCCACGCCTCCGCGAGGGGCACGACGTGGTCGATGTCGACGTCGGAGGCGGCGGTCCAGGTCGCCCCGTCGTACGGGCTGTACCAGCGCCCGGACGTGGCAGCGCAGGAGCTGTTGACCACGACGGAGGTGCCGTCACGCTTGAGGACCGTCTCGCGGGTGTCGCAGCTGCCGCTGATGGTGATCCAGTGCGGGAACAGGTCGCGGGAGTAGCCGCTGGTCGAGCCCTGCGCCGCCACCGTCAGGGCGTTGAGCTGTGACTGTGCCGTCGCCTTGGAGGGGATTCCCGGAGGCGTGGCCGCGGCTGGTTGCGCGTTCACGGCCACCAGGCACGCGCCGGCGAGCGCGGCGACGGCCGTCGCGGCGACACGTCGCCGCAGGGAGGATCGGGTGGACATCTGGGTGTCTCGCATGTGGGCCTCCTGGGAAACCGTGGTGGACAGCGACCATCTCCAACGATCATGTCCATCGAAGGTCATCCTTGTGAAGGGGTGGAGGCACTTCCGCGAAGACTGAATTCAATACCCCGCACCGGGCCCTCAGCACCTCGCGGCCCTCTTGCAGCTGGCCTGCTCGTGGCTGTCGACATGGCGACCTAGCGGCAGTCGAGGATCTCCCGGCGGCCTACAGTGCGACGTTGAGCCTGGTAGCGGACCTGAATGCAGGGAGCGACGGTGGCCAACGATCTGATCGTCATGACCTGGAACGTGGAAAACCTGTTCCGGCCCGACGACACCGACCCCTCAGCCGCGGAAACCTACGCCGCGAAGCTCTCCTATCTGGCCGGGCTCATCTCCGGCACCGGCGCCAACGTCGTCGCCCTCCAAGAGATCGGTTCTTCGGCAGCCGCTGAAGATCTCCGGGCCGCCCTCGGCGAGCCCTGGCAGGCGGTCGTGTCCGCCCACCCGGACGGCCGTGGGATCCGCGTCGCCCTCCTCGCCCGGCACGCCCTCACCGAGAAAGCGCAAATCATCGCGCTGCCGCAGGCCGGCCTGCCGGCGGTCCCCGGCGTCGACGGCGACACGCTCACGCACCTGGGCCGCGGAGCGGTTCAGGTCCACGTCGACTGCGGCGGCCCTGGCCTACGACTGCTCACGGCTCACGGCTCACCTCAAGAGCAAACTGCTCAACCCAGGCGGACGACGCTATCCGCGCAACGAGGACGAGCGCGCCTGCGGCGCCGGCTACGCCCTGCTGCGCCGTACCGCCGAAGCCGTCGCCGTGCGCGTACACCTCAATGACGTCCGCGCCGAATCCTCGGTGAACGGGCAGCCCGGCATGCCGACGATCCTGTGCGGGGATTTCAACGACGGACCCGACGCCGTCACCACCGTCTTGCTCGAAGGACCCGCCGACGGGGACGTCCACCGCCCCGACATAGGCGACGCGGTCCGGCTGTACAACCTTGGGCGCCGCCTGCCCCCAGCCCGCGCCTACTCCCGCATCTACCAGGGCCACGGTGAGCTCATCGACCACATCCTCGCCACCCGCGACCTGCAGCTGCGCCTGGTCGGCATCGACTCCCTCGTCGACGACATCACCTCCATCGGCGTGTCCACCCGAAGCCGTGAGGCTGCCATCGTGCCGGACCACGCCCCGGTCGTCGCTCGCTTCACCCAGCCGTAGAGCGACGGCCAGCGGTCGCCGAGGGCGTAGACGGCCGCCCTCAACCTGGGTGACTGAGGTTGTGAAGCCAGCCAGGGATTGTCGCCGGATCCGCCCGTCAGCGGCTCGGCGTCCCGAACGGGTCTTCACCTTCGCCGAGGAGCAGCGGCACGTCGTAGACCGACATGTCGGTCCGGGCCCTGGCGTACCGCACCCGGTGGCGCCACCGCTGGTGCTCGAACGCCACGTCGGCCTCGATTTCCGCCACCACGGTCGGCTCCACCTGTACGTACCGCAGCGGCTCGGGCTGGTCCAACTGGCCCGACCAGGACGCGGGCAGCGGCTGCGGCCACGGGTGGGCCACGACGCAGCGGCGCGGAAGCCGCGGCGGCGCGAGCAGCGCGGCCAGCTCCACGGCCTGGATGGTGGTCAGGGGGTGGGTGCGGCCGGTGTATCGCAGCCGTCCCCGCCGGTCGAATCGGCCCAGCAGCACGGTCTCCGGGATGCTGATGCTGCCGGTCACCCCACCGACGATGGCCTCCGTGACGATCTGGGTCCGGAACTTCGACCAGCCTCGCCGGCCGGACTCGTACCGGCCGGCCAGGCGCTTGCTCACCACGCCCTCGATGCCCGCCGCGACGGTCCAGTTCAGCAACCAGTCCGACACCTGCCGCATGTCGGCCGTCTGCGGGGTCAGGGTGAGCTGCGCCGGCGCGTCGGCGAGCAGCTGCTCCAGCCGTGCCCGACGTTGCGACAGCGGCAGGTCCAGGATCACCTGTCCGCCGGCGTCCGCGAGCAGATCGAACAGCACGTAGTGCGCGGGGCACTCGCGTGCCAGGCGCAGCAGGGCGCGGCCGGCGGTGACGCGTCGCTGCAGCTGCGCGAAGTTGGTTCGGCCACGCTCCCAGACGATCAGCTCACCGTCGAGGACCACGCCTGGCGGGATGGCCGTCCGGATCGCGCGGGTGATGTCCGGGAAGTACGTGGTCAGGTTCCGGCCGGCCCGCGACTGGAGGTACACCCCGTCGGTCTCGCGGAAGGCGATCGCCCGCCACCCGTCCCACTTCGGCTCGTGCACCAGGCTGGGGCCCTCGGGCACCGCGTCGACCGGCGCCGCGAGCATCGGCGCGACCGGCCGACGCAGCACGGGTGCCGCCGCCGCGCTTGCCCGCGGGCGGGCGGGAGTCACCTCCAGCTCCGCCCGTGCCGGCCGTGAACGCGTCTCATCATTCGTCCCCCACGTCATCGTGGGTACGACGGAGGCCGTCTCGGGCGGAGATCCGCGACAACGAATCCGCCCGCGGCTCGTGCCACCGGTGGCGTTCGACCAGCAAGCGAGGGAGGTCGCTGATCACGTCGCCGCCCGCGGCGCGTCGGGCCACCTACGCCCCACGCTCAGCCAGCCTCACCAGGGGATCGCCGACCTGCGCGGACTGCCCACGGGCGGCCACTCCCCACCATGACTTCAGCGGCAGGCCGCGAACGGACCCTCTGGCGGTTCTTGCGCTACTCGCTCGTGGGACACGGTCCGCAAGCATGGCGACAAAGCGCAGGTCCCAGGGGTGCTAGCAGGTTCGGCCATGATCAGGGCGTTTTCCACAGGCACGCGAGTTGTCCACAGCCTGGGGACCGGCCGTGGTGCGCCAAGGTCTCGACGGCGAAGCTGAGCTGGTCGGCGAGGCCGCCGCCCGGCTGCTGGCCACGGCCACACGCAGGTGGAGCAGCCCCAGCCGCAGGCCACCGACCACCGGTCCCCGCGTCAAGCAGCGGCGCGGGGACCGGCTGCACGCGTACGCAGCTAACGAGCGGACCCGGCCCGCATCCGCAGCCCTTGCCGGCCTGCGCATACAGGGTGCTCGTAGTGCACGCCCCCTGCCCGGAGAACACGCACCGTCGAATGGGTGGACGTGCTGCTGCGCGGCGGGCCAGGTGACGGGCACATCGTCCCCGGCAGCGGGGAAACCGTCCTGTGGCAGGCCTGCCTGTACGAGATCACGCCCGCGGTTGAACACCGGCGTGGACGCGACCTGCGGGTGTACCAACACCGCCCGGACTGCTGGCCATCGGGGTACTGGTCCTGGTTCCACCGGCCTATCGATGGTGTTGGTGGAACGATGGCAGACGTGGGAACTGCGAAAACTGCTATACCTGCCATCTCGCCGCTTGCTGGCGAGCCGATCAAGCGTGCCGATGCCGCGCGGCTCGCGGGAGTGCTGAAGGCATTCGCCGACCCGGCCCGGCTGCGACTGCTCAGTCTCATCCAGTCCGCTCCGGAGGGCGAGGCGTCCGTGAGTGACCTCACCGCGCCGCTTGGCCTCTCCCAGCCGACCGTGAGTCACCACCTTCGCATCCTCACCGAGGCCGGCCTGCTCGAGCGCGAGAAGCGCGGCGTCTGGGCGTACTACCGCCTGATGCCGTCCGCGATCGCGGCGATAGCTGACCTGTTGACGCCGCCCCGCAAGCGGGCGACGAAGAAGGCCCGCTGAGCGACACTGTCGAACGCCGGCGCCGGTGCCCTCATCACCGGAGGCCCTTACCCCAACGCGACCTTCGTCAGCGACCCTCAGTACGCCGCGGTAGGAATCCATGCCCTGGTCCAAGCCGATGCCGACGCGGACGATGACGACAAGCTGACCTACCTGTTCCTCGCCGACTCGACCACCATGGCCGACGACGAGCACCCGCTGCTCGCCGTCGACCTCTACGGCCAGCCCGGCCGCACCTTCCGGGTGCCGCCCCGCTGGAACGCCGAAGTCTGCGCCAACATGTCCATCGCGAACATGGACTTCGCCGACTTCGCCGACTTCGCCGACGAGTCCGGCACGTTCCGCGGCCTCGAGGGTGACTGACCAAGCCCGTGAAGGAGAGGCCAATAGCCCGCCGAATCGGGCACGCCGCGGACTGGAGAGCGAGGCACAAGGTCTACCAGTACCGGCCGCCCGCGACGGAGACGAAAGACTGACAGCTTGTCGCAGCACGTCGATAGCCCCTGCCGTCAGGTCTTATCCCGCGCCTTGAAGCGACGCCCCTGTTGGCCCGTTCCGACCCGGTACCCGTTTCCCTACTCAGAAATTGGCCCGGCTTGCCGGCGGCGCAGCGTGCGGATCCACCCCTGGGCGGTGTGCCGGGGCACGTCGTAATGGTCGGCGACAGCCGTCACACTGCCGGCCTGCTGGTAGACCGCTTCGAGATCGGCCGGTGAGCGCCGGTACATCCGTCCCTCGCCTCCGGAGGATCCGCCTTTGGCGCTCCGCTTCGTGGCCTTCGCCGCCGTAGTCGTGGCCTTGACGCCCGTTGCGGTCTTCGGCTTGCCCGCTCGGCTGTGGGTCGCGCCGGCGCCTGACGCCCGGGTGGCCTTCTTCGCGTTGCTTGCCTTGGTCGCCGGTGACGCCTGCTTGGGCACCACGACGTCAACCGCACCAGCTTCCACAGGGTTACTCGTAGCCGGCTCATCCGCACCCCTGGTAGGGGCAGTGGGCTGGACCGCCGTCGGCTCGACGGCGGGCTCACCGTCGCCGATGGGCACGGCGCCGGCTGCGGGCGCCTCGTCGGATACGGCGATGGGCGGCGTGGCTATCGCCTGCCGCCCACCGGCGGCGGGCGCGATCGCCCTCAAGAGCAGGTCCAGGTCGACCGCGGGGATCTGGCCCGCGGTCAGCCCGTCCCCCTGCCCGGCGCGAACGACCAGTTCGGTGATGCGCGGGGTGGTGTCGTTCACCTCGACCTTCAGGGTTGTGATCGCTCGACTGGGATCGTCAGCGGCGATGGTGATGGTGTAGGAACTCATCGAATCATTGCCTCCAATGTGGATACCGGCTGTCGCCTCATGTAAGACGTCCGGCAACGCGGCAGGAACTCCACCTGTTCACCGATCGGTGTTGGTGAAGAAAGTACCGCAGACCCCCTGAGCCGATATTTCAACCCATCACCCAGGTCGGTCGCTCAAGCGGTACGGCGCGGCTTGTTTCTTGATCCTGCCGGCGACGGCGGTTGCGGCTTCACGGTGCAGCCGCTTGACGACGCTGGTAACGACCTGGGGATCAATAGTCGTGGGTTCATCGGGTCGGTTCGACTGGCGCTCGGACCGCGTCGACGTCGGGTTGGTCGAAGATTGAGCGCACCAGGGTGGCGATCCACGGCTGCGTCGGCTTGGGCACCTTGATCAGCGGCTCGCGCAGGTAGCTGGTCCGGGCCGACCCCTGCGACCTGGGACCGGGTAGTGCGGCGCCGACCGGGATGGCGAGACCGCGGTGAGCATCGGAGATCACAAGCTACGCGCCGGACAGGCCGCGGGCGGTCAACGACCGCCAGAAGCGCCAACCAACCGGCTCCGTCCTCGCCGGAGGCGACGTCCAGGCCGAGAACCTCGCGTTGACCCTCTCCGATGACGTCAACGGCGACGAGAGCGTGGACGTTCAGGGCGGCCGGTTTCCCGGACCTTCATCGTCACCCCCCATCCACAAGAACGTGTAATGCCCGCTGCCAAGAGGCCGACTGTGCACCGCCCCGCCCTGCGCGTCCAGATGCGTTGCTATCTCCCCGATCTGGCCCACCTCCTGCCCTGGCGAAGCAAAAACCCTGCAGTCGCGTACGACCTAATAGGAGAGATCGGCGGGTACCAGTGGTCACCGTCCGCCCCTATGCCCCTGCTCTACGTCCGAATCGGTCGGCTTTCCTGTGCACTCGTCGCTTCAGTCGGTCCGTTTTCTCCATGCACCCTAGGTGTAGTTTGCGTGAAACCCCCGTTACGAGGAGTGATCCATGCCGGAGGACACCTGGCTTACCGCCCGTCTCATCCCCACGTCTGGGATCAACGGCGCTGAAGAGCAGGAGCGGCGCGCGACGTCGGCACTGCTCGCGGTAATGACCGCCGTACGAGAGTTCGGTCGAGCCCTCACCCAGCCGCTGGGCGCGCCAGCCGGTCCCGTGCAGACGTTTATCGAGGTTCCTTTCAAGCACGGCGACAAGCAGTGCTTCCCCGACGGCCTCATCCGGGTCACCCGCGGCCAGCGCCAGTGGACCGCGCTCGTAGAGGTCAAGACAGGCAGCAATCAGCTGCAGTCAGAGCAGCTCGAGCGCTACCTGGATGTGGCTAGAGACGAGGGCTTCGATTCGTTGATCACGGTCTCCAATGAGATACCTCCCGTCGCGGGCCAGCATCCGACGTCAGTCGACAGACGCAAGCTCAGGAAGGTCACACTTCACCACCTACCGTGGAGCGAGATCCTCACGGCAGCCGTCATGCAGAAGGAGTACCGGGGCGTCGCAGACCCTGACCAAGCGTGGGTTCTTGGCGAGTTGATCCGGTACCTGGAACATCCTCGGTCCGGGGCTTTGGAGTTCAACGACATGGGCCCGGCATGGGTGCCGGTGCGGGAGGCGGTCAGCGCTGGCACGCTGCGTCCCACCGACTCCGTTGTCACCGAGATCGCCGGACGGTTCGACGCCCTGGTGCGCTATGCCGGCCTCAAGTTGGGGCGGCGACTGGGCACGGAGGTCACGCCTGCCCTTACCCGTCGAGAACTGGCCGATCCCGCCAGTCGAACCCAGACGCTGGTCACGCAGTTGGCGTCCACCGGCCTCATGACCGCAGGGCTTAAGATCCCGGGCGCCATCGGCTCGCTCTACATCACGGCCGATCTGCGTGCCGCCAAGATCGTCTGCCACGTTGATGTGGATGCGCCGCGCGCGGGCAGACCCGCGACCCGGGTCAATTGGCTGACACGCCAGCTTAAAGATGCCCCGGACAACGTGCGGATCGAGGCGTTCACGATGCATGGCCGAGGGCCAGGAAACGTTGAACTTCTCCGAGTGGTCCGGAGTGACCCGACGACCTTGATCAGCGACCCCACGAAGGAACTGCGGTCCTTCCGCATCGCGCAAGTATCTGCGGCGGGTTCGAAGCGCGGTACCGGCCGAGGGGCATTCATCGACTCGCTCCTCGGAGCCGTCGACGACTTCTACGAGCAGGTCATTCAGAACCTCAAACCCTGGATGCCGGCGCCCCCGCGGCTCAGATCCTCCGACGAGCCCCAACCCGTCGAACCAGTAGCCCCGAGCCTCGTGTCCACGGCGATCTCCTCCCAAGATGGCCCACAGCCGGATCAGACCTCGCCAAAGGCATCCGACGATGCACAACAGCATGCGACAACCACCGAGAAACCCCTCCCCAACCAGCTTGCCAAGTCGACCGGAAAGACCGCGTCCTCCACCACGTAATGACAACTATGTTGCGGCTCCGCCGCCGGTCACCTGGACAATCCTCGTGCCCATACGATCGTTCGAGCACTGAACGGTGTGGGAGTGGAATCCACTGGTCGACACAAGTCGACTTCCAACCCGGGCTGCGCCTTCTCGGCACCATCCCGCTCGGCTGATAGCCGCTCTGCCTGGGCAGACCCGGGTCTCGGGCGACCGACCCCACCGGGAGTCACGGATCAAGCGTGGTGGCGAAGTGGTGCAGCTTTGCGCATGGCCGAGTCAGCGAAGTACTGCACGTCTTTCAGCAGTTGGTGAGGTGGTTGGCGCAGGTTGAGGGGTCGATAGCCGATCGTGGTGCCGGAGTTGCGGATGCGCCACGTCGTGGGCGGCTCTGTACCTTCAGCGTAGATGATCCATCCGATGCGGAGATTCAGAGCGGTGCAGTAGGCGAGCATCTGATAGATGTCAGGGTTGGTGGGCTTTCCCGTGCCAGGTTCGATCTTGTACTTGGCGTCGAACACCGCCGCCGGTTGCCCGTTGATGATGTGTAGGACATCCGGCTCGATCCGGATGGCTTGCCCTGCATCGAGCGCGTCCTTGGCCGGGGTTTCGGTGTGGCCGGGGTAGGCCGACAGGGCCTCGCGCAGCGCGGCGCCGATGAACGCTTCGAACACTTTCTCCATGTTGACCACGAAGGCCGCGATGGTGTGGGGGCCGGCGCCTGGGTCGGCGGAGCAGTGCTGCAGGATCAGCTCGCTGAGACGGAGCGCCGGGTCGTATCGGGCGTTGAGCCGGCTGGTGTGCCAGACGGGCGGTGGGGTGCCTGGCGGCAACACGGTTACGCCGGCCAGGCGTGCGTCCAGCTCGGTCAGATCGGCCTGGTCGGCCGGCCTCAACCGCGGCACAGCGAGCATTCGCCGTACGGCGGTGCGCATGATTCGGTTCTCGGGGATGTCTTTGCTGTACTCGTCGTACTGCACCTCTATGGGCAGCGGTATGCCGGGGCGGCCGGCGAGGTGGTCGCCGAACCGGATCCGTCCGCGGACGAGTGGTAGGGCGTCGTCGACGGTGGCGTATCCGCGCAGTGGGCCCGAGGCGATCGCCCGACGGGTGTGGCGGATCAGCGACGTGGCCAGCGCGGGCCACAGGCCTGCGGTCGGGATGCCGGCCACGTCTTCGGGGCGGAATCCCGGGTGCGCCGCGTAGCCGAGGAAGAAGAGCATGTTGGCAACGCCGACCTTCGGCGTCACCTCTATCTCGATGTTGCCGATCCGGATCGCACCGACCTTGCGGCCAGCCTTGAGCTTCCATTGGCCACCGGCCGCACGGCGCACGGTGACCAGGTCGGCCGCGCGCAGGGCCGCCACCTGGTTGTCGTCCAGCGCCAGCACGACCTCTTTGGTCCCCACCTCCGTGAGGACGACTGGTTCCGGCGCGCCGATGGAGTTCACGCCTCGCCCGCGGCTGCGTTGGCACCGTCTGGCACCGCCAAAACGTATCCGGGGTCGGTGCCGTTACCTCCTTGCGCGCCGTTGGGCACCCCGGTGCTCATCCGCAGACGGATGGCCGGGAGGCCGAACTTGCTGCGAACCGCCGCGCGTGACAGGCGCCCCGCGTAGTGCTCCTCTAGCAGTGGCAGCAGGTCGTGGTCCCAGACTCGGTCGAGTCCGCCGGCGTGGTCGGCGCCTGGTCGCATGAGGTAGGAGGGGCCGATTTTGAAGTCGTGGTCCGCTTCCCCGATCGCCTCGTTGAGGGCACGCAGCAGTGCCGGCCGTGCGTCGTCGGTCTTGCCCCGCTTCTTCAGCCATCCCTCCAGCACCGATCTGATCGGTTCCTCGTCGGGGTGGAGTTCGACGAATGCGAAGCGGCGCCGGATGGCGGCATCAACCAGGGCGATCGACCGGTCGGCGGTGTTCATGGTGCCGATGAGCAGGACGTTGGGCGGCAGGTTAAATGCCTCCGCCGGCGAGTACTGGAGGCGGACGGTGGCCTGCCGGTATTCCAGGAGGAAGTACAGTTCACCGAAGACCTTTGCCAGGTTTGCCCGGTTGATCTCGTCGATCAGCAGGACGTATGGCTTGGCCGGGTTCGCCTTGGCCGCTGCGGCGATCTCTCGCAGTGGTCCGGGGACTTTGGCGAAGCCCACGGCTCCGCCGTCCGCGCCTTCGACTGGCCGGAATCCCTCGAAGAAGTCTTCGTAGGCGTAGGAGGGGTGGAACTGGACCAGCCGAATGGCGTCCCGGTCGGCGATGTGCCTGGCGATGGCCTGGGCGATGAACGTCTTGCCAGTGCCGGGTGGGCCGAAGAGCACCACCTGGGTGCGCTCGTGCCACAGATCCAGTAGGTCCTGCAACCAACGTCGAGGTAGGTGCAGGCGATCAGCGAGGTCGTCGGTGGCGGCCGCCAGCGGAGGCACGGTTTGCCCCAGTTCCGGTCCTCGTCCGTCGTCGTCCGTTCCCGAGTCCGCAGGCTCGACCACCTTCTCGATCAGCGCGGTGAGTACCTCCAGGGCGCCGGTCAGATCGACGACGGTGCCCTGTTGATCCAGCTCGGCGGGCAGCGGTGCTGGAAGGGTGTCCACCGTGAGCGCGTCCATTGCCACCCACTGCACCGGCCTGCGCAGCCAAACACCGTCGCCATCAGAGACGTATTCCGGCTCGCCGTCGATCACTCCGAGGTGGAGCCGGTCGTCCGCGACCGTCGCCACGATGTCCTCGACGTTCATCAACGACAGGAAGGCGTGGTACTCCGTGGCGAGTACCAGCCGGCCGGCGTAGTCCAGATGCCCGAAACCGGCATCCACGGCAGCCCGGACATCGGGCCGCTCGGCTCCCGCTGACACTTCGCCGAGATGGGTGGCCACGAGCCAGACCGCTCCGTCGCCTTTCCAAGCGTCGAGCATGTCGTCGGCTCCGCGCGGTCGGACCAGCCAGGCGCGCCGCCCCTGCGGGGGCGGCTTCCACTGGCTGGCGAACGGCGGCCGATAGAAGTCAACCCGCTGCCCGCCAACCTGCTCCTGCACCCGGGCGGTAATCTGAAACAGGTCCCGATTGAGGTCCCTGGTGGGCACCACGGCGGCGCTTGGAGCGAACGCGTCGCGGATCGCCCGCTTGTGGTCGACGTTGACGATCGGCAAGAAGTGCGTGGGAAACCCGAGGTAGAGCAGCGCCTCCCGGAGCGATGCCATCAGCTTCTTCCCGTACACGACTTCCTGCCACGCCCACGGATCAACCAGCGCCGAGGTGCGCTGCTCTTCGGGCAGCGACCACCATGCCAGGAGAAACTCGACCGCGTCGGCGAGCCACTTCCACAGCATCGTGTGTGCCCCGGTGCCGCCATTCCAGGTGTGCTGCCGGAAAGCGGCCAGGACCGCCTCCGGCACCGTCGCGGGCGTGTGCATCCACGCCAGCACGGACTCGACCCGTCTCCGCTTCGTCGCCGAGGTGAGGTTGCTAAGCGGCAGCGCCTGCAGCGTCAGCAGTTCCGCAGCCAACAGCTTTGCCTCATCGGACGCGCCGTCGAGCTGCCGGCGAAGCTTGATCATGAACGGGTCGGAGCCCTCGTCCGGGCGGTCGTTGTAGACGCGGAACAGCTCAGCCGCGGCCTCCCGTGTCCACACCGACCTGCCTGGGAGGAACACCGATCCGGCCTCACCAAGTCCTACGTCGATGAACCTGCGGCCAACAGACCGCACCGTGTCGTCCGCCCGTGAAGGAATGATCACCTCGTCGTCCACGCCCGACCCCTGCCCGGTCAAGAGCCGACCGGCAAACCCACAGCCGACAGCCGTCTAATCACGTCCGAAGTAACTTACCGACGCAGCTACGTCGCACCACAGACCCAAACGGTCGAAACAGGCGCAAGCCTTGTTCCGGCTTCGCCCCCTACATGGATCTATTGATCAAGACATCGTCGTCGGGGGAAAAGGCGCAGGCACCACCCGGAGGCCGGCTCGCCCTGTACACCTCGGCCGGCGCGGTTCCTTGACGCCATGGAGCCTGTTGCATGGCAGGCCGGACGCAGCGGGGACGTCGTGCCAGGCGGCGGGGAGACCGTCGTGTGGCGGGTCTACCCATACGAGACCACGCTCGGGTACAGCCGCCGGCGTGGACGCGACCTGCGCGTGTACCGCCACCCTCGTGACTGCGCGAGCGGACGGCCGAGGCACCGAAGAGCGCTGCAGCCGCCCCTGGTGCCACCGTTGAGGTTGTACGCAAGAGGATTCCCGGGCCGCCGCAGGAGCAGTACCCGGACCATGCGCGCCCGGAACGACAACGCGGAGCGGCTGGTTTCCGTCAGGGAAGGACGTGCTGGAACGCTTGCCTGTCGGACGTCGTCTCCGCCCGGCTAGTCGAAGGGTGCGACGCCGGGCGGTAAGGCTCAGCGAGAGTCGTAGGTCGCATGTCGAGCGACGCCGGCAAATCAGCGCGTTGCCGGAAACGACCGGCCGCCGCTCGCGGATGCAGGTGAACCGGCCGTCGGACGCTCTACCCTCAACATCGTCCTGGCGATGTCGTACTGGCATGGCATGGTAACTGTGTCTTGCAGGGATGGGACTGGTGGGATGGGTAGGTGCGGCATGGCAAGCAGCCAGGCTGGACGAGCTGCGTACTCTTCCCATATGTCCGGGAACCCCGTCCGATGGCCCGTCCCTGAGCTGCACCGTCACTTCTGCTCCGGCTTGGGAGACCGCCTGGCGGAATGGCCCTCTCCCTTGGACATGGCGACCAAGCCGCTGAGGCTTCGAACTGCCTCTCCCTTGCCGCCTCGGCTGATCGTCTACCTGTTCAACGCTACAGATCACCCCTCAGAGCGTCGCGCAGGCGACTACCGCATTCAGCTCAGGCTGCCCGGCCAAAGACCGCGCTCGCGAGGAAGCCTGGAGTCCACCCCGGGTTCCATGGTCGTTCTAGCGGGCTACATCCAAGACTTCGATACCTTCATCATGTGGGATGCGACCGCCCATTCGGAATTCCCTTACTCGAAAGGCGTTCAGGTGGCGGCCCGGACCGTGCATCAAGCAGCTATCGACGGGATCGCGGAGCAAATTCGCCTGATCCGATCGGCAGGCGTCACCGAACACGTAGTCGCGGCGCGAACAGACCATCTTGTCCAAGCCCTAGTACGGCGCCATGAGATCACCCGCGACGACCTCCTCGCAGAGACGCACGGCGACCACGGCCAGCGCCGGTCGACTAAGGCCGATTCATCCCAGGGAGGACTTTGGTGAAGCGCCTCCGAGAGTTGGAGCTAAAGGAAAGCTACGATAAGGGCGAAGACGACATAGCCAATGACTTCTACCTGCCGTGCATGAGGCTCTCAACGCGTTACGATCGCATCTCCGGTTACTTCTCGTCGGCCGTCTTCGGTATCGCATGGCCCGCCCTGAAAGAATTCGTCCGCTCAGGCGGCAAGATGCGGCTCATTTGCTCGCCGGTATTTTCTACCGCTGACGCCACAGTATTGCGCGAGGGTCAGGAGTCACTACGCAACGAGGAGCTGGCGGCTGCTCTAGTAGCGGAGCTAAACGTTCTTCTTGCTCATGATCGGTCCCGGAAGCCAACTCGGGTCCTCGCCGGACTTATAGCAGCCCGAGTGGTTGAAATCCGTTTGGCCAGCGTCGGCGTGTCAGCAGGAGCCGCAGAGCGTCGAATGTTCCACGACAAGGTTGGCCTATTCGGTGATTCAAGCAGCGACTGGGTCGGCTTCCGCGGATCGATGAACGAGACGTATCTTGGCCTCGCTGCCGATGGAAATATCGAGAGCATCGATGTCTTCGCTTCATGGCACGACGCGCGCGATACGCGAAGGACCGAAAGTGCGCGGCAACGGTTCGACCTTCTTTGGCAAGATCAGGCACCGGGGGTCCGGGTGCGGCCCCTCACCGACGAGGCGATGGCCAGGGTCAGGGAGGCCGGAGCTGAGGATTGGGAGGTCCTGGTTGATGAGGTGATTGCCGAAGCGTCCGTCAGGGCGAAGACCATCGGAACCCGTTCACCCCTTCGAGATCACCAAGTGCAGGCCCTTGCGTCCTGGGAGCTCAACCACCGGCACGGCCTTGTCGAACACGCCACCGGCAGCGGCAAGACCTATACCGCTATAAACGCCATCCGTGCCGCCCTTGAGGACGGCGGCAACGCCCTTGTGGTGGTCCCGAGCGCGCTGCTGCTCGCACAATGGCAGCGGGAACTAGGTGAGGGCCTTCGAGACCTCGATCCGAAGATCTTGCTTGCGGGTAACGGGAACGAGGACTGGCGCCGGCAGGAGCTCCTACGGCCATGGACCGGGCCCGGTACAGGGGCACGAATTGTACTGGCGACGCTACAAACCGCTTGCACCGACAGCTTCCGCAGTCGCCTCCAACCACATGACCGTATGCTCTTAGTGGCAGATGAGGCGCACCGACTCGGTAGCCTCAAGGCAAGAAGCATCCTCAGCGTCAAAGCGGGCTGGCGCCTAGGACTTAGCGCGACACCACGGCGGGCGGGAGATGCTGAAGGAACCTCCGCAATCCTCGATTACTTCGATGGCATCCTAAAGCCAACGTACAGCCTTGCCGACGCTATTCGAGACCGAGTCCTTACACCTTACACGTACCATCCACACGCCGCTCCACTAACTGAGGCCGAACAAGCCGAATACGACGACATTACTCGCAGGATTCGACGAGAAGTCGCCAGATCCAATGGCGCCTTTAACGACCTGGAAGGGAACGAGCGACTTCGGCGGCTTGCCATCGCACGGGCACGAATTCTCAAGCAGGCGTCGGGAAAGATTGACTTGGCCCGTCAGGTGCTGGTCGATCATTGGCAGGATGGTCAACGATGGATCGTCTACTGTGACAGTATCGATCAAGTGCACCAGGTGCGGGCTGCGCTGAGTAGCGCGGGTATCCCATCCCTTGAATACCACTCGGAGATGGATGGAAGTAGGGAAGCTACGCTAGCGGAGCTAGAACTCAATGGCGGTGTACTGGTGAGCGTTCGTTGCCTTGACGAAGGTGTAGACCTTCCGGCCGTGTCACATGCCCTAATCCTAGCGAGCAGCCGAAATCCCCGGGAGTTCATTCAACGGAGGGGCCGCATCCTTCGCAGGTACCCCGGTAAGACCTTTGCACGACTCCACGACGCTGTCACTACACCAAGCGTCGACAGAGACGAAGACGCCACGCCGCCCAACATCCGCAGTCGACATACTGACCGCCTTCTAGCGGGCGAGCTCGGTCGTGTGCTTGACTTCGCAAGGGGAGCTGCAAACCCTCAGGCCATGACGGAGGTCGAGCGAATCTGCATCCAGCATGGAGTTCAGGTCATCGCAAACCATGTCGCGGACGGTGCCGAGGGCCTCGAGTCGGAGGACTATGACGATGAGTGATACTGAAAGCGCAGCGTCAGTGCCTGACACTGATCGCGTCCTGCCTCAAGCCTCAGTTGAGGATGTGTTTCGCGCAGCTGAGGAGCTGCGTGAGGCAGAGTTTCCCGACGTTCCCGCGGAGCTTCTCGAGGCCGTACTCAATGCTGAGCGAGACAACCTCGACAACGGGTCAGTCGCAACCCGTGCGGTAGCGAGGGCAGTAGAGGACTACCTCTCGCGGGAGGGACGGTAGATGCTGCGCCTCAAGGCTCTGGAAATTACTGACTTCGGCCCTTACCGCGGGAGCCAGACGTACGAATTCTCTGACAAGCCCGGCGTCGAGCTTTTGTGGGGCGAGAACGGGCGGGGCAAGACGTCATTCCTGAACGCACTGCGATATGCCTTGTTTGGCGTGATCCTCGGTCGTGGCTCTGCGAAGATCGACCTTACAACCGTCGGGAACAGCGAGGCTGAAGGCCACCGGGGAGCAAGAGGTTTCAAGACCGTCCTATCGTTTGTTTATGCTGGACGATCCTACAAGCTCACACGCGCCTTCAAGCCCTACGATCCCACTCGCCCGGCTCATACAACGGCGGATTTCCGTGAGCAGCTCAGCCTGCTCCGCGACGGGGTTGCTCTCGGCCCTGAAGAACGCGACCAGGAGCTCGCCCGGCTGCTGCCAGAACAGATCGCGCGCTTCTTCCTCTTCGACGCCGAACTGCTTCAGGAGTACGAGCAGCTACTGACTACTGGCAGTGAGGTCGGGGAACGCCTCAAAGAGGCAATTGAGCGCATCCTGGGTGTACCCGTCCTAACGGAAGCACGTGCGCATGCTGCCGCGCTCCTGAAGACCGCCCGCACCGATCAGGCTAAGGCAGCCCAACGGGATAAGAGCACACGCGAGCTTGGCAACCACCTACAGATTTCGAGCGAGCAAGCAGACCAGCACCGCGAGAACGTCCGAGACCTGACCACTAAGGTTGAAGAGCTCACCAGCAGCGTTAGCGACCTGGAGAAGAGGCTGGCAGCCGCAACTCGCCTCCGCGAACGGCTAGGCAAGCGCAACGCGAAGCGTGACGAGGTCGAACGGCTGCGTCAACGCCACGATGAGCTAGTCAACGACCTCAAAGCCAAGTCGGGTACCGCGTGGCGTGCTGTAATAGAGCCGACGGCGCAGAAGGTGCTAGTGCAGCTCGACGACGAGATCGACGAGATTACGAAGCGGCGTAACCATGCCGTGCTTGCGCGGGCTTCAGCAGAGAACCTCGCCAAACTGATGTCTAGCGGCCAGTGCCCTACCTGCGGCCAAGGCACCGCGGCGATCCAAACCCTAGAGAAGCAGGATGAGATCGCGCCGTCGGACGATCCCGCCGAACTCGACCGGATGCTAGTTGATCTTCGCAATCGCCAACGGGCACTCCGCCGGTTGAAGGGGGAGGCGTCTCTGCTTGCCCAACTGGAGAGCCAGGCCGAGCAGACTCTGGTAGACCTCTCGGACGCTGAGCAACAGTTGAACGAACTGGAGACACAGCTCAAGGAAGACGGCAGCGGCGAAGCCGCACTAATGGAGCTCGTTGAACGGCACGCCAATACCCGCATCAGCCTCGGCAATACGAAAGCGATTCTCGCCGAAGAGCGCCGACTGCTTGCCAGTAAAGAAGCAGCAGTCGCCCGGCTATCCGAGAGGTTGGCAAAGGCCGGGAATAACCAGACCGGGCCGTACGACCGCAAGGTAGCGCTTCTAACCCGGCTACACGACCTGCTCGATACTGCCGTCACTGACTTTCGCGAGAGGCTACGGGAGCGTATCGAAGAAGACGCCACCGCCGTCTTTCGCGTTCTCTCGGGAGAGCCGGACTATGACCGGCTCCGTATCAATGAAAACTATGGCCTGACGATCCTTCACAAGGATGGCCAACCGATCGTCAACCGGAGTAGCGGATACGAGCACATCGTTGCGCTGTCCCTGATTGCCGCCCTGCAGAGATGTTCCCCAATGAGCGGACCGATCATCACAGACAGCCCCTTTGGTCGGCTCGACCGGACGCACAAGCGGCATGTCTTGAAAGCCCTACCGATGCTAACGGATCAGGTACTCCTACTTGTGCACGATGACGAGCTCGATCGGGCAACTGCTCTTCACGAGCTTGATCACCTGCTCGCCTCTGAACATCACCTACGTAGACGGTCCGCACGTCACACCGAAATCGAACGGGGGGCACAGATATCGTGACCGCTCCTATACAGCGCAGCACGACAGCAAATCACTCCCAGGGCAAGACTCCCAAGAAGACGATGAGCTTCACAGCTGCGGCAGAAGCTGCCGCTAAGCGGGTGAAGGACCATTTCAGGCTCCCTGACGCTTTGGATGCCGGACGCCTAGGCATCGCCTACGCTCTAAGAGAAAACTTGCCAGCTGAAAGGCCCAGCGACTTCGGCGCCCTAAGTGGCACGTTGTACAACATTGGATCAGTCGACCCCGATGGAGAGCTCCGAGACCTCCTGTTGGCCTTGCGACCTGAACTCTCGGAAGACCCTTATCGCGCAATCGAGACTCTGCTGAATGTAGGAACGATCAGTCTGGATAATCAAGTCTCTACGGCAGCGGTTCTCTCGCTTAGAGACTTGCTGAGTGAGCAGCAGTAGATCGAGTCGCTTCCGTCGGCCACCATGCTCGAAGCGGCGGCGCTGCGTAATTGGTCTCTTGTCTACGCAGCGCCGGCCATCGGCGAACTACAAATTCGGGCAGCTGCCAGCCTTTACCAACTCGTACGTGTTCCGAATCTCATCAAGATCCTTTCCCTCCAGAAAACGAATACTAGACAAGTCGGCGTACTCGCGGCTCTCCTCAATGGAAAGCCATCTGCGACCGAGTCGCTGAGCGACGCTACCGGTCGTATTGGAGCCGCTGAAGATGTCTACTACCAGGTCGCCTTCTTCTGTCAGCATCTTGATGAAGAACTCTGGAAGTGCGGCAGGGAAGCGTGCCGGGTGTCCGCGCCGACCAAGCTGTTTGCAGGTTCGGATGTAGAAGCCGTTCGAATCCGAGTTCGGATAGGAGAGCAGGTTTGACGGGAGAGCGCCGCCGTTGTCTTGACGGAAAGCCTTGCCGATGGCATGGCCCGAGTCTCGGAGCTTTGGTTTGTAGTATCCGTCGGGGTTCTTTAATAGCCGCCGCATTGACTCCGAGTAGGGCACCCTAACGGGGTCGAGGTTAACTTTAGGAAAGTCCGTTTTGGAGAGCCACCAAACCGTGTTTACCGCGTCCTTAACCCGGATCTTCCTCTTGTTGACCCATTCGATTGGCGACGGAAGTTTCGCGGTGTTGTGCCAGTAAAACTCCTCGGCCAGCTCGTAGCCGACATTTTCGACAAGCGCAATCAGGACAAGGTACTGGTGGAGAGACCGGACCGGCCGACCTCTTTGATAGGCGCCGCCAATGTCAAGAACCAGGCTACCTGTGTCCTTCAGCGCGTCCTTAGCGGCCTTCGCGAAATCGACAAGCCAGTCCACGTAGGCGTGCTGATCCTCGTTGCCATACTCCTTCTTCCGCAGAAGGGGAAACGGCGGGGACGTCACGATTAGGTCGACGGAGTTCGCGGGAAGTTTCGGCAGGACTTCCCGACTGTCGGCGCAGACCTGGGTGCCACTACCTGTTGTGTAGACACGACTGCTGTGCGCAATCTTCTCGAGCAGATCCGCTTGAGTCATGATCACCGAACTCCTCAGGCATCACCGACCTAGCGTGCCGGTGTTGTTGGCACACTAACGGAATGCCGCAGGCAATCAAGTATTCTAGCAGGGGTACTGCGCGTTCTTCGGAGGTGTCGCTCGTAGCCCGTGCCGGGTGGCGCGATCACCTCGACCGCGCGGCCTGGCCGCCGCCCGGCGGTGAGCAAGCACCTCCGCTCGGCATTCTCCTGCTCCCCGTAATACGCCCGCTCTCCTCGGCTTGAGAGTCTGTCTGTGGCGGCTGCTAGGTTCTGGGCGTGGCCCACCTGGCGAAGCCATCGCAACCCTTGACGGATGCGGGGTCCTGTCCCCCTTGGCGGATCTAGTCCAGCAGGTGTACCGGCAGGCGGCCGATCGGCAAGAGCCCGAGCTGGACGACGATGCGATGAGCTTCGGGACCACGGTGTGGCGGAACCTCACCAAACTGGGTGCGGCGCAGTTCGCCCGGGCTGCCTGGGGTTGACCCGCGGATCGAGGACAGTTTGCTGGAGATCCTCTGCGCCGGCTGCATCCTGCGTCTGTACTCGCTGTAGGGCGGCATTGCCGCCAGCGTCGAGTCGATCCGCTGGGGGCAGCGAGGGGCGGCTGGGTGGTGTCGTGGAGAACAGCCGGCACGGTCAGCTGGCTCTGGATGACGATGAGCAGTTCCCTGACGCGTTCGTCGGGGTGCTGCCCCGCCGGAGGCACCTGCGCGTGGCACACGGCGGCAGCATCGAGACCGGCGAGGTCGTGGCTTACATCGGTGCGCCACGGGGACAACCGTGATGGCGGATCGCCCTGGTTTGAGGTCCATCTGTGGATCGGCCAGCCCGCCCGACTCACCGTGCGTGAGGCCGACGGCGGCCGGAGGAACAACTCCGGCCGGCTTCCCGGCGAGCTGCCGACCCCCGAGCTCGACGTGCAGGTCCGTCCGGGCAGCGGCGCGGGCAGGCATCTGTCAGCGCTCGCGCGAGGGCTGCCGGCAGCCGGGGCGAGACGCCGGCGCTGGCCGTGGCGGCGTTCCAGCCGCACGCACTGACACTCGCTCGGTAATGGCGCCAGCTGCGGAAGAAGGACTTGGCGCAGCAGTTGGGTACCACCGCGGCGGCGGTCAGCCAGTACGAGCTGAGGCAGTCGTCGGCCAGCGTGTCGTACGGGCAGGGGTTCGCGCGATCAGCGCCCTGGGGCGCATGTGGGGGCCTTTCGCCTCCTCCTGCTCCCCGGTTTAGCCGCCGTTGCTGCGCGAAGAAGAGTCGAATGGGCAGTCGCACGTGTCGTCCTGTAACCCCTTGATTGCTTTGCGCTGTCCGCTTTGAAATGCTGTCGGCGAAGGCGTCGAGGAGGGGGTCCCGTGTCGGAGAGTGGGCTGGTTCTGGCAGCCGGCGAGCCTCCGATCAACTTTCGTGCGCACGAACTCCGAGCCGCCAACCTCGCCGGTGCGCGCGACGACTTCGAGCAAATGATTCGCGAGTTGGTGGCAGCGTGGTACCGAGGCGCGCGCCTGATCGCGGCCAACCCGGGCGACTGGGGTATCGACGTCGTGGTCGGTGACCTGGCGGGGCAGATCGTGATCTGGCAGGCGAAATACTTCATGCCTGTGGTGACCGCCTCCCACCAGGGCCAGATCCGCGAGTCCTTCTCGTCTGCCATGAAGGCCGCAGCGGAGCATGGCCACAAAGTCCGCAAGTGGATCTTGTGTGTTCCCGCGAGCATGGACGCCCCGATGGACAAGTGGTGGTCCACGTGGAAGAAGAAGGCGGAGAAAGACTTCGACGTCAAGATCGAGCTGTGGCACGAGGGCGAGTTGCGGCAGCGCCTGATCTCGCCGGACGCCGCTAACGTCCGGCGCCACTACTACGACCCGTACCAGCCCCCTGCAGAGCCGAAGCCGGACCGACCCGAGGTGGTCCAGGTCGAGCCGGAGAAGGCGACCGCCCTGGAGACCGCGCTGTTCGTCAGGCAGCTCCGGGAAGCCGGGCACCAACAGGTCAGCTCGGCGAAACTGGAGTTTTTCAACGCCGAGCTGCTCGCGCGCGAGATCGTCGACAAGGATGTGCCCGCTGAGGTAAATGCGCTCATTGAGGCAGGTGCCACCGTCCACGGCATCTGGGAAACGTCTTTCAACGAGGTCGCCGAGCTGCACCCCGCTGGCCCCAAACTGCCGGGTCTGCACGCGTCAGTGATGAGACAGATTCGCGGCATGGGCGACTCCTGGCCGGCGGAGCTACGGTCGACGCCCGTGCACCGGTGCGGCATGATGCACCGGATTGTCGAGGACGGCCGTGCAGGCTGGGTCCCTCACTGGGAAGACGTGGTCGTGGAGCATCGGGACGGGCAGCCAGCGCAGGTGCCTGCGCCGGCTCAGCGGGATCCCGACACTGAGTCCGCCGGAGCCCTCACATGACCGCGCCGTCGGACTCGGCCCACGCCGTCCACCGGCTGCCGGTGGCGGTGCCGGAGGACGACACGGTGTTCCGGCTGGCCCAACTTGTGCTTCTCCTCCACGTGGTCGCCGAGTTCCACCCGGACGGTGTAGAGCTGGAACGCCTCGGCACGTACGACTTCATCGCCGCGAACCCCCTGCTGATGGCGTCGAGCGATGACGACCCCGACCGGTTCGAGCTGCTCATGGCGGGCTTCGACGACCGGGCGTTGTCCTACGCGAGCGCGGCGCAGAGGTTCGCCACGCGGCGAGAGCGGCTCAAGCACGACCTGGCGCTCCTGCTCGCTTACGACCTGGCGACCACCGCAGTCCGTGGCCACGTGCTTTACCGGTTGACGGACGCCGGCGTCGACATGGCGATGCGGTTCACCGCCATGTACGCGCGCTCCTACATGACCGCGGCGACCATTGTCGTGCGCAGGCTGAGGAAGGTCCGGCCCGGACCGCTCCGGGAGAGGGTGACCGAATGGACTCGCCAGCCCTCGGGCCCCCACCGCATCGACCTGGCCGACCTGTTCGTTGAGCCCGAAGAGCTGGACGAAGCGGACGCCTTCGGCGAAGACAGCGTGGGCAGGTCGTCATGACATCACCCGCGAACCCCGCCTCGTCGCCGCCGGGCAGACGAGGCATCCGAGTCCGCCGGCTACGGCTCGTCGGACCCGAACGCCACTACCAGGTCGACTTCGTCGATCGTGAGACAGGCAACCCGAACTCCTTGTCCGTCATCGCCGGGGCCTTCAGCACGGGCAAGTCGACCGTCCTGGAATTCATCGACTACTGCCTAGGCGCGGGCGACTACCCCCGGCACCCAGAAGTAATCGCGAAGGTCCTACACGCCTTCGTCGAGCTGGAACTGTCCGGTACGCCGTACGTCATCGAGCGTGGCCTCGGAGATCAATCCGGCCACGTCTTCCTACGCCCCGGCAGGCTCGACGACGGCGCTGGCCCCCCTGTCGAACGACGGCCGATCAAACCGCCCGGCAGCCCGGACAGCCTCTCCTCTCTCTTGCTGATGCACTGCGGGCTGGAAGGCGTCCAGCTCCGCGAGGCCCCCACCCAGGCGAGCTCTGGCACAGACCCGCTCAGTTTCCGAGACCTGATGGGACTGTGCTTCCTACCCAACGAGCGCGTGGCCAGCAAGTCCTTGCTGTTCGAGACCCAGCACATGAAGGCGCTCAAACTGCGCCAGGTCGTCGACGTGGTGTTCGACGTCCACGACGACCGCGCGGTAGACCTCGGACAGCGCATCAAAGACCTGGAGACACGGCTGGCCCGGGCCCGGGTGGCATACGAAGCGGCACAGCAGATCGTCGAGGAACAACGACTCGGCGGGCGCATGGAGCTGGAAATGGCCCGTGACCGAGCGGCCGAGGAGTTGGCCGTCGTTGCCCGGGAACAGGACGCGATCGACCAGCGTGTAGCCGCCGCCGCTGGATTCGCCGAGGCGCAGCGGCGGCGGCATCAAGCAGCCGCGGAAGAAGCACGTCGCGCTGATGCGATGCTTCGCGATCGCGAGACACAGCTCCGCCGGATGGTTCCGCTGCGGGCACAGTACGCCGCCGACGTGGCCAAGTTGACGATGCTCACTGAGGCTCATCAGCTCTTCGACCCGCTCCAGATCAAGGTCTGCCCAGCATGTTTGTCCGCCCTCGGGCGAACCATCGAGGTCGAAGACGGGGCGTGCGGGTTGTGCCACACCCCGGTCGCCGATGTGACTGGCACGCTGACTCTCGGCGACGTAGCGCCCCCAGCCGTGCCAAAGCAGAACGGCGCCATCAACGGCACGGCTGCCGGTCCGAGCGGAGGAAACGGCGCCTTGCCGGACGTCGACAGCTCCCTCAGCCCGTTCGACGTCAGCACCGAGCTGCGCGCGACCAAAGCACGCCTGGCCGAGCTGACCAGATTCGTGGATGACCTGGACGCCGATGTAAGCCGGCTTAGGCCGCGCGTAGAAGCTGCTCGCACCGCTGAACAGCAAGCAGCAGCCGAAGTTGATCACGCCACCACTCGGGCGATCAGCCCGTACCTCGCCGAACGTGACGCTCTTGCCCGGCGGCGCCAGGACGCCACCGCCGCAGCTCAGCTCGCCGCAGCGGGGTTGCAGATGGTCAGCAGCCTCGAAAGACGAGCCAACGACGTGCTCCGCTTGGACACCTCGGTCAAGGCCCTTCGCGAAGAACTCGCTACTGCTGGGCAAGATCGGACGGACCGAGCCGCGATCATCCGGACCATCAGCGACCGGTTCACCGCGATCCTGGCCGACTGGCGGTATCCGAAACTGAGTGGCGCCCGTCTGAACGACGAACTGGTCCCGTTCGTGCGCGACCTCCGATACACCTCGGCATCCTCCGGCGGCCGGACCCTGATTTCCCTCGCGTGGATCCTCGCGATCTTCGAGGTCTCCTGGGAGTCGGGTGGCTCCCACCCCGGCTTTCTCTTCCTGGACAGCCCTCAGAAAAACCTCGGCCAGACCGGCGAACGCGATGCCGAGTTCGCCGACACCGTCACGATCGCGGACTTCTACAAGCACCTGCACACCTGGCTCGCCGGCCGCGGCGCCGGGGCCCAGATCATCATCGTCGACAACGCGCCGCCCGCCGAGGTCGAGAACGATGTTGTCGTGCGTTACTCCGGACGGGCGGACCAACCGCCCTACGGCCTCATCGACGACGCGATCGCTTGAACCCCTGTACTGGCTGTCCCACAAGCGGCCAAGCGCGTCGCGGACTTCACCCGGCCAGCATGGTTTTCCGCATTGATGTCCATCCCGGCCGCTGGGGCGGCAGGGTATACGCCTGTTTCGTTCGGGTTGCTGATCGACCGTTCGCTGGCATCCCGTGCGCTGTGTCTAGTGCTGTGACCACATCGGTTCGCCGGGTTGGATGCTGCGGCGGTTGGATATCCCGAGACGTCCGTCCGTCGCTGGGGGTGGTGTCAGAGCCTGTCCGCGTGCGCGGATTGACCGACCAGGAGGGGCAGAGGCTGCAGCAGGTCGTGCGCCGGGGCAGTCGGCCCGCCCGGACGGCGCTCCGATCTACGTAATCCTGGACGACCTGTCCGCCTACAAGGGCGAGATGATCCGGCGTTGAGCGAAGAAGGCCCGGGTCGAGCTGTGCTTCACCCCGACCTACGCGTCCTGGGCCAACCCGATCGAGGCCCACTTCGGGTCACTGCGGCAGTTCACGATCGCCAACTCCCACCACCGCAACCACACCGTCCAGACCCAGGCCCTGCACGCCTACCTGCGCTAACGTCAACGCCCATCACCCCGACGTTCTCGCAGCGCAGCGCAGCGCAGCGCCGCGAACGCGTCCACATCCGCATCCGCAGCGAGAAAGGCATCCGCTGGGGCGGACGCCCACTCACAACGGCAGTCTGACCACTCCGCGCCCCAGACCGTCTGGCTTCGTCCACGAGAACGGACAGCGCTTCGACAGCGTTTCGGGAGGCGTTCGGCCGTGTCCGCCTGGTGAGATGTTCATGACTTTCAACAGCGCTGGACTCCGTCCTAGGTGGCAGGATGTTGGGTCGGACCCCTTGGCCTAGGGAAGGGCGCGACATGGGTTTCGACTTTGAGGACCTGTCGGCTGGCGACACGATCGAGACGATCAATGATCCGGTCACCCTGTTCGACGCGCTTCCGAACAAGAAACCTGGCTACGGCTACCTGCGCGCCGTGCAGAAGGAGGTCCTGGACGCGTGGGGCAAGCGCCGAGGGGAACGCGATCTCGTCGTCAAGACGAACACCGGCGGTGGAAAGACCGTCATCGGTCTGCTCATCCTCCAGGTGTGCCTAAACGAGGGAAAGGGCCCATCCCTATACCTCGCGCCCACCGGTGACCTTGCAGGTCGGGTCCGCGAAGAAGCCAGCCACCTCGGGCTCGACGTGGTCGATGACCCTCACGATCCGCAGTTTCTTCGTGGTGAGGCCATCTGCGTCACGACGATGTACCACTTGATCAACGGCAAGTCCCGCTTCGGGATGACCGTGCCGGGCAGCCGGCATCAGCCAATTCCAGTGACTTCGGTGGTCATCGACGATGCTCATGCCGCGCTGGCCACCATGGAGGAACAAAACCGGCTGAACATCCCCCGGGACCATGACGCCTACGAGGCGCTCCTTGATCTCTTTGCCGACGACCTTCAAGGGCAGAATCTCGCTCAGTTCAAGGACATCCAGGAGCGGGATCCGAGCGCGGTGCTACCAATCCCGTTCTGGGCGTGGCAGGACAAGCAGTCCTCGGTGATGGAGGAGCTTCACCCGCATCGAGGAGAGCCTGCGTTCGAGTGGGTGTGGCCGTTGATCAGCAATCTTCTGCCCTGGTGTCAAGCCGTCGTGACCGCCGAGTCCATCGAGGTCGTGCCCCCGTGCCCGCCGATCGAGAAATTCCCCAGTTTCGCTCAGGCCGAGCGCCGCGTCTACCTGACCGCCACTCTCGCGGACGACAGCGTGCTGGTCACCCACTTCAACGCCGACCCGGATAGCGTCGCCAAGTCCATCGTGCCGGACAGCGCCGCCGACCTCGGTGATCGCCTCGTACTCGCCCCGCAGGAACTCAATCCCGACCTCACCCACGAGGACCTACGCGCGCTCGCTGCCTCCGTCGCAGAGAAACGCAACGTGGTAGTGCTCGTACCCAGCAAGAGACAAGCCGCCGAGTGGAAAGCGGAGGCAGACCTGACCGTCAGCACGACGGAGCAGATCCAGGCGGCCGTGAAGCAACTGACCACCCACCATGTCGGTCTCGTAGTCATGATCAACAGATACGACGGGATTGACCTGCCCGATGAGGCATGCCGGCTTCTGATCATAGACAGCCTGCCATTCGCCTACACCGGCATCGAACGCAGGGAAGCACTAGCGCTGCAGGACAGCAAGGCGATGGTCGGCAGGCAGCTGCAACGCCTCGAACAGGGCATGGGCCGCGGCGTACGCAGTCGTGACGACCGATGTGCCGTGCTCCTGCTCGGCCCCCGCCTCACTCACCTACTCGCGCGGCCCGGCAACGCCGACTACCTGTCCGCCGCAACCCGGGCTCAATTCGATCTATCCCGCAAAGCCGCCCGCAAACTCGGTGCGCCCGACATCCCGGCGATCCGAGAAGTGATCGACCTCGTCATCGAAGGTGACCCCGGCTTCCGCAAGGTCTCGCGGCAAGCACTACTCGGCGTCACCTACAACCCCGCGAAGGTCAATCCCACGGCAACGCACCTTCGGGCCGCCTATAACAGCGCCGTCAACGCTCGAGCAGGTGAGGCCGTCCAGCACGCTCGCGCTGCGATGCAGGCAGCCCGAGAAGGCGGCGACGCACCCCTGGCCGGGTGGCTTGGCGAAACATGCGCCGCCTACGAGCACGCAGTAGATCCGGTCGCCGCTCAGAAAACGTTGGACGACGCCCGACGCTCAAACAACGTCGTCCTACGCCCGCGCGCTGGTGTCGAGTACGAGCGGCTTCCTCCGCCCTCCCCACAATCCCAGCAAGCCGCCACCTACCTCACGAGCCTGTATCCGACCGGACATGCCCTCACCCTCGGACTGGATGCGATCATGGCCGACATCGACTGGGACCGCGCGCGCACCAAGGAAGCCGAAGCCGCCCTCGCGGCCCTCGGCCGGCATCTCGGGTTCACCGCCCATCGTCCCGAAGACGAGTTCGGCCGTGGCAGCGATGTCCTCTGGAGCATCGGCGGCAACACCTACCTGGTCATCGAGGCGAAGACTGGCGCCGACGCACCCAAGATCTGGAAGAAGGACATCAACCAGCTCGCCGGCTCCGTCAACTGGTGCCAGCAGGTTTACGGCCACGACGCCAAGATCATTCCGGTCATGGTGCATCAGACCCACGTGGTCGAAGGGACCGGCACTCCGCCCCAAAACACCCGCGTCATCACCGCCGGCAAACTCAAAGCCCTCAAGGCGGCAATCAGGCAGTTCACGCGAGCGATCGCAAGCGACGGCCAGTGCCGCAACCCGGCTGATGTCGAACGCCACCTGGGCTACCACAAGTTGCTCGCCGGCACCCTGATCGACACCTACACGCAGACTGCCTACCAGGAGCCGCCAAGATCCTAGGCTGCACTGCTGCCGCCCGGGTCGAACACTGCCCACACATCCGCCGGCGGGCCTGCTCCGCCACGCACTCCTCAGTGACCGGCCGGGCACAGTCGACGAGCGCCGATGGGCAGGGGTCCGCGGGGCTCACCTGCATCGAACAACGACTCCGACCGTCCTGGACCTGACCACCCACGCTCGCAGGGTCCTTTTCGAGTCCCGGACTCGGGGACAGGTGCCATCGGGCCGGCAGTGAGGGCACTTCTGGCGCCGATGAAGGTCGATCATCCAGCCAGCGACTAGCACCAGGTACGGGATGTCAGCCACGACGGTTCCTCCGGAGCGCGAACGACGACCGCCAGAGGCCACCAAGGGTCATCAGGGGTCGACTCCGTGGGATCGCCACGGTAGGAGCGTTCCAGTGAGCGCCGTAAGCGCCTGCTCTATGCGGATAGCTGGACACTTGGACTACATCGATGGGCTCGTCTGGCCTCTGAAACCACCTGAGTCGGCTAGTCATCCGTCAAGGGTAACCGACTAGGGCGTGTGATCAGTAGTCCTGCGCTAAGTTGGCACACGACTAGTTCACGGCTGCCTAGCTTCGGGACATGGCGAAGCGACTGCGGCTGATGGGCTCGGCGGAGATCCGAGTCATGCTCGGCGGTGTGTCTCGCCAGCGCGTCTACCAGATCACCAACCGCAGGGACTTTCCCGAGCCTGTAGCGACTCTCCAGATGGGGAACGTCTGGCTGGCTGAGGACGTCGAGCGCTGGATAGCCGAGAGGCGTCCAGAGGACTAGACGAGTAGTTCCGAAGTCGGTCGGGGTCGTAGGCAATCAGGGATCGGGGGACGGCTGCTGCGCTCTTGTTGTTGTGTCAGATCGCGGCGGTCATGGCGAGCAGACGTCGACCGACACGGACGGCGACGCCGGTGAAGGTTCGTCCGCCGTGTTCTTCCAGGTCGAGCTGGCCCTTGAGGTGACATTGACCGACTCGATGAGCGGGCGGACCTTCTTGAGCATCGGCTCGCCGTAGCGGGCCCTTTTCCGTTTGCGGGATGGGCGCAGCAGTTCGATGCCCTGCTCGGCCAGCAGCCGCTCGAACGGCCTGGAGGCGAAGCCCTTGTCCGTGATCAGCAGGATCCTGTCGTACTCGGCGACCACCCCGGCCTCCACCTCCAGCATCGCCGCGAGGACCTCGCGTTCGCCGATCTTCGGGTTGGCCAGGGCCCACAAGATCGGCATGCCGGTCGGGGCGCACATCAGGTACAGCCCTAGTCCCCAGAAGTATCGGGAGCGAGAGACGCAGTAGCCGTAGCCGGCCTAGCCGGCCAGATCGGATCGTTGCACCGTCGGGCGGGACATGCCAGGTCGCTAGACTGAGCCCTCGCGCCCTCGTAGCTCAGGGGATAGAGCAACGGTTTCCTAAACCGTGTGTCGCATGTTCGAGTCCTGAGTGGTCGCCGCATTAGGGGTCGTCGTGGTTGGACGCGTCGCAGGGCCTGCATCAGCCGACGCGCAGATGTTCAGGCCAGCCGGTGAGACGCTACCCACCTCTCATACCATCTGATGACCTGCTGCCATGAGTGCTGGCTGCGCTGCTGCCACTCGATGCGGCCGCCCTAGTAGGGGTTAATACTCCAACGTCACTTGGCTTCGGCGTTGGGCGTGGCGTGGGTATGAGGACGGCCACCGCGTTGATCATCGATGGTTTGTGAGGACAATCGAAGATCGTGCGGTGGCCGTGGGCCACAGCGTAGACCTTGGTCGGTGGCGGGTCATCCTGGACGAGGCGGTGACGCGTGTCGCTGGCCGGTTCGTGCGGGCGGAGCCGCGTCGGACCGCTGGGCAGTTCGTGGAAGGGCTGCTGTCGGGCGTGGAGCGCAAGACCTGCTGGTCCCTGGCGGAGCGGGCGGGCCACGGCGATCCGCAGGCGATGCAGCGGCTGCTGCGTACGGCGGTGTGGGACGCCGACGCTGTCCGCGATGACGTGCGGGATTGGCTGATTGAGCAGCTCGGCCACCCAGACGCGGTGCTGGTCACCGATGAGACCGGCTTCCTGAAGAAGGGGGTGTGCTCGGTCGGGGTTCAGCGGCAGTACACGGGCACCGCCGGTCGTGTCGAGAACAGCCAGGTCGGGGTGTTCCTGGCCTACGTCTCAGCGGCCGGTCGGGCGATGATCGATCGTCGGCTCTATCTGCCGGAGGCGACCTGGTGCGACCAGCCAGACCGTCTCACCGATGCCGGGGTGCCGGACGATGTCGGGTTCGCTACGAAGCCTGCCCTGGCCCGGCAGATGATCGCCGCCGCGTTGGACGCCGGCGTCCCTGCCGGTTGGGTGACCGGCGACGAGGTTTACGGCGCCGACCCCGGCCTACGCGCTGACCTCGAAGACCGCGAGATCGGCTACGTCCTGGCGGTCGGCTGCGACCGACGCGTGCACGTCAACGACGGCCGCACCCTGATCCGCGTCGACGACCTCGCCGACCGGATCCCCACCACCGGATGGCAGCCGCACAGCTGCGGGCCAGGGGCGAAAGGTCCCCGCGACTACCTGTGGGCCTGGATCACCACCGCCACCCGGCCGGATGAGCACCGGTGGCTGCTCATCCGCCGCAACCGCACCACCGGCGAGCTGGCCTTCTACCTGTGCTGGTCACCCCGCCCGGTCCCGCTGCACACCCTCGTGACCGTCGCTGGCTCCCGCTGGAGCATCGAGGAGCTTTTCCAGACCGGCAAAGGCCAGGTCGGACTGGACCACTACCAGGTCCGCGGCTGGACCGGCTGGCACCGGTTCATCACCCTGGCCATGCTCGCCCTGGCCGTCCTGACCATCCTCGCCGCCACCGCGCAGCAGCCCGACACTGAACCGGACCTCATCGCGCTGACCGTCGCCGAGATCCGCCGACTCCTGAACGCCTTCGTCCTCGCCACATCGCTACCGCCAGAGCACACCCTGCTCTGGTCGATCTGGCGGCGAACATCCCAAGCCCGAGCCCGCCGGTCCCACTACCAGCGCAGACTCGCTCACGACGCCAGCCCAAAGATCAAGTGACGTTGGAGTATTAAGGGCCTGCGCAGGTGTCCAGCCGTTGAGTTTGGCGTGGCGGCGCAGAGCCCGCCCCACGAGCAGTAGGCCGCCGACGACGCCGGCACGGCCGATGTGCGTGACGGCGTCGCAGTCTCGGCAGTGGATCTCGACCCCGGCTAGAGTCTGGGTGCGGGTGGCATTTTCGTAGGTCCACTGCTCGTGGCAGATCAGGTTTCGGCCGCCGGGCACATGCAGCCCGCAGGGCTCGCAGTGCTCGCCGGCTTGGTCAAGCGCCCAGCGGCGCAGCCGCTGCCACTCCGACCGTGACAGCACGTCCCGCAGGTTGCGGCCCCACAGCGGCCGCGGAACGAGCTCCACCCGCAGCCGGAGGGCAGGCTCACCGCCGTGGGTGTTACTCACCCGCCCACGATGCCTGATCATCGCCCAACCCGACCAGGGCCAGCCGTCGGAGGAGACGGTGGGCGACCGGTTGGACAACGGCACCCGTGGTCGACCGGGTACGCCGCCGTGACGTCGTTGACGGGGATCGACGAGCATGTTGCTGGGCCGTGAAGGAGTGCCGCGTTTCCCGAGGTCAGGATCGCGAGCCGGTTGGCGCTGCTCCCAATCTGCTCCCAATTTAAGGGGCAACAACGCGAAAGCCCGTTACCGGTGGTTCCGGTGACGGGCTCGCTACCTGCAAATATTTACGGTGGGCGATACTGGGATCGAACCAGTGACCTCTTCGGTGTGAACGAAGCGCTCTCCCGCTGAGCTAATCGCCCTCAGCGCCGATGACTCTACCTGATCGACACTGCGGACCAAAAACCCGGGGGTCAGTGCGTCGCGAGGTAGTGCAGGGCGCGGGCGACCAGGTCGATGCCGAGGCTGTATTTGAGCGACAGCCACACCACTACGGACACGAACACCAGCCCGACGATGCCCAGCACGAAGCGTACGGGGAGTGAGCGACTGGTCACCCAGCGGGTCCAGGCCTGGACATTGCCGCGGGTGAAGGCGAGCAGGCGGCGGGCCCAGTGGAACTCGACCGCCCAGACGCCGAGGCCGGCGATCACCAGCAGCCAGCCGGGGCCGGGGAGCGGAATGAGGGCGATGCCGACGGTGACGATGATCGCGCCGAGGACGGCGATGAAGATCTTGAGGGCGACCCGGCCGGTGGGGTTGGCGCGGATGAGTTCGAGGGTGGTGTGCAGACGGGCCCGCCAACCGGTGCGGCGAGGCTCCGCGAGGGAGGTGCCGCCACGCTGGGGACCCCGTTCGACTGGCACCTCGTACCCCCGCCTTTCGGCTGCTCGGGCCGCTCCTTTCGGCGGGTCGGCCGTGGCCCGCGGATCCACTGCGGAACCCTTCGTGACCATTTCCACCCCCAGTGTCGCGCGGGACCGTCACCCCTGCTGAGGACTGGACGTTACCGGAGTAAGTCGACGACTGAACCACCCGCTGCCGGGCGGCGCACGGACTGGGCAGAACCGGAAATCCTACAAGAATTTTCACATTCTCGAGGCGTTTCCGACCCCCTTCCCACCACTGGGTGAAGTCAGCGTATGGCGGAGCGTAGCCAGGAGTAGCACCTGAGTATGGGAAAAGCGGGACACGCGCGTTCCGCAGCGGTGCCGGGGGGAGAACGTCCATGAGTGTCATTCGACCGACGACCGTAGAGGTCGAGACGTCGCTAAGGCTCGTCGCGCCTGACGCCACCGCCTTGCCGGTGCGTGCCAGTCTGCGTTACGACCCTGCTGACCCGTATGCGGTCCATGTCCTGTTCCACGCCGAATCCGCCGGCGGCGAGGCGGTGAGCTGGTCGTTCGCCCGCGAACTGCTGGTCACCGGGCTCGACGAACCGGCCGGCATCGGCGACGTCCGGGTGTGGCCGTGGGCCACCCCACGCGGCGACTTCGTCGCGCTCGCGCTGTCGTCGCCGGACGGCAACGCCCTGTTCGAGGTCCCACGCAGCGTCCTCGTACGCTTCCTGCGCCGGACCTACGTCGTCGTCCCGCGCGGTCGCGAGGCCGAGCACCTGGACGTCGACACAGCGGTGAACCGGCTGCTCGCCGGCCGCTGACGACGCACCCCGGGGCCGCGCGGATCTGCCGAGTCCGCGCGGCCCCGGGCCGTCACATCAGGGGTACGGCGTCAGCCGTGCGTGGTGATCCCGCCGTCGACCGGGATCACCGCTCCGGTCAGGTACGCCCCGGCCCGCGACGACAGGTAGATCGCGGTGCCGGCCATGTCCTCGGGCCGGCCGATCCGCCCGAGCGGCACCTGCTGCTCGATCGCCGCCCGGGACGTCGGGTCGTCCAGCGCGAAGGCCATCATCTTGCTCTCGAACGGCCCCGGCGCGATCGCGTTGACCGTGATCTGCTCGCCGGCGAGCTGGTGGGCGAGGCTCCGGGTGAGCATGTGCACGGCCGCCTTCGTCGCGGAGTACGCGTACACCTCCATCCACGGCACGCGGAGGCCGTCGATCGACCCGATGTTGATCACGCGGGCGGGGTCGTCGGCGCTGGCTGCCGCGCGCAGCGCCGGCAGCAGCGCGGTGGTGAGCCGGAAGACGGCCTTGACGTTGACCGCCCAGAGCTTGTCGAAGGCGGTCTCCGGGTACGACTCCAGCGGCGCGCCCCAGGTGGCGCCGGCGTTGTTCACCAGCACGTCGAGCCGGTCGCCGGTGCGCTCCCGCACGGCCGCGGCCAGCCCCAGGGCACCCTCGTCGTGGCTCAGGTCGGCGGGGATCGCCGCACACGAGCCCTCGGCGGAGAGCTCCTTGGCCACGGCCTCGCAGACGTCGGCCTTCCGCGAGGAGATGATGACCGTCGCGCCGGCCTGCACGAAGCCCCGGGCGATCATCAGCCCGATCCCCCGCGAACCACCGGTGACCAGGACCGTCTTGCCTTCGACCGAGAACAGCTCCGTCATGCCCATCCCATCGCGAGTCGGCGGGGCGCGGGTCGGTCCGGCGACCCAGGCGCTACCGCTCGGTAACCTAACCGTCCGGCGTCGGGGCGACAAGACCACCGCGAGCGGCGGAAACCGCCGAGATGCAGGATGCTGCGAGGGCGGTTACCGTCGGGACGATGGTCACTACCGGACAGCTTCCCCCAGCCTCCCGTACCGACCTGTCCCCGCGCGGGGCCGAAGCCGACCGCCACCACATCACCACGGTTGCGCTGCGTGACCTCGCCCCCGAGCCGAACTGGCCCCGCCCGGTCCTGCTCGACGCGGAGCTGCTGATCCTGGTCACGGGCGGTCACGGCACCGCCGAGCTGGACTTCCGCGCGCTGCCCTGCCGGCCCGGCGCCCTGCTGCGGGCCCGCGCCGGCCAGGTGCTGCGCTGCCACGGCCCGCACCTCGACGCGACCGTGGTGCGCTGGGGCGCCAAGACGCTGCGCGGGTTGGACGTCGACCCGGACGCCGTGCCCGCCTACCGGCAGCTCGCCGGGGAGGACGAGGACGCGGTGATCAGCGAGGTGACCCAGTTGGCGGTCGACGCGGACCGGCACGCAGGCGTGCCCGCCGCCGGGGCGCTGCTGCGCCACCAGCTCGCCGTGCTGCTGCTGCGGCTGGCCCTGCTCCCCGCCGCCGAGCAGCGGCCGACGCCGCGCCTGGAGACGGAGACCTTCGAGCGGCTCTGCCGGGAGGTGGAACGCGGCTACCAGCACACCCGCCGGGTGGAGGACTACGCCGCGCAGCTCAGCTGCTCGGTGCGTACCCTCACCCGCGCCTGCCTGGCGGTGACCGGTCGAAGCGCCAAGCAGGTCATCGACGATCGGGTGGCGTTGCAGGCCAGCCGGCTGCTCGCCGCCACCGACGAGCCGATCGCCCGGATCGGCCGCCGGCTCGGCTTCCCCGAGCCGACCAACTTCGGCCGCTTCTTCACCCGCGAGATCGGGGTCAGCCCGGGGGCGTTCCGGGCGGCCCAGGAACAGCCGATCCCGTTCCGGATGGTGCGCCCCCGCCCGCCCGCCGACTCCCCCGTCCGACCCGGCCGGGCATGATGGCGGGGTGCAGATCTCCGCGCGTGGCGACTACGCGGTCCGGGCCGCACTGAACCTGGCCTCCGCGTACCCCGCGCTGCTGTCCACCCAGGCCATCGCGACGGAACAGGACATGCCCCGCAAGTTCCTGGAGGCGGTGCTGGCGGACCTGCGCCGCGCGGGGATCGTGCGGGCGCAGCGCGGCGCCGAGGGCGGCTACACCCTGGCCCGGCCGCCGCGCGAGATCAGCATCGGGCAGATCCTCCGCGCCGTCGACGGCCCGCTGGCCGGGGTACGCGGGATGCGTCCCGAGGAGACCCGGTACGAGGGGGCGGCGGAGAACCTGCCCCGGCTCTGGGTGTCCGTCCGCGCCTCGGTACGGCGGGTGGTCGACGAGGTGAGCCTCGCCGAGCTGGTCAGCGGTCGCCTCCCCGCCCACGTCCGGAGGTTGACCGCCCTGCCCGACGCCTGGGAACCCCGCTGACGGGTGGGCGACCTCCTCGTAGGACGTCGCCGCTGCCCTTGTCACCGCCCGCCCCCACCAACGCTTGTCACCCCTTGACACCTAACCCGTGGACGGAGATCGGGGCGGGCGCTTCGAGGACCGTCCAGTGCGGACCAGGGCGGTTTCGGGCAAGCCGGGTTCGGGCATGTTCGATGCCGCAGGGGCAGGGAGACGATCGAGAGGAGCCCGGCGATGGGCATCGTGTTTCGCAAGCGGCAGAAGTTCGGCCCGCTGATCCTCAACTTCACCGAGCACGGCTTCTCGTCGTGGAGCATCAAGATCGGCAAGTGGTCGTGGAACTCCCGGACCCGCGCCCACCGGGTGGACCTGCCGGGACCGCTCTCCTGGAAGCAGGACAAGTCCCGGGCGTGACGTCCCGAGGTCGCGCGGGGTGCCGGTGGATCACACCGGCACCCCGCGCGGCGTCCGGGCGGGTTCGCCATGGTGTTTCAGCGTCGGGGTGGTCGCGACCGGGGCGTCCATCGTGGTCAGGCAGATGACCGGGTGCCCCCGCCCGCGACGCTGACCACCACGTCGCCGCCGAGCCGGCCGTGCTCTGGGGCCCGGGTCACCGCGCCGGAGGCGACCAGCGAGGCCAGCGCCCGGTTCGCGTCGGCGCCCCGGTAGACCGTCGAGGTCGCGGCGAAGCGGCGCAGCTCGGTCACCGTCCGCGGGCCGGAGCGGGTGAGTTCGGCCAGCAGCTCGCGGCGCAGCGGGCCGGGTTCCGGGGCGAGGGTGATGGCGAGCAGCCGCCCGGCCGGGTCGGCCGGGTCGCGGTAGTGCACCCCGGCGTACTCGTCGACCGCCCAGAGCGCGTCCTTGAGCGCTTCGAGGCCCTTGTCCGAACCGGTGCCGTAGGCGAGCAGGCGGGCCGGGCCGCCGTCGTCAGGCACCAGCTCCACCTCGGTGACCAGCGGGAACCCGGCTGCGGTCAGCGCCGGGCGCACGGGCCGCCTGGCAGCGGTGACCAGCAGCAGCTCGGCCGGGCGGCCGGTCGCGGCGGCGGCCAGCAGGGCCGGGTCGGGGTCGCCGCCGTCGATGACGGTCAGCAGCGGGGCGCCGGCGGCGCCGGCGGCCTTGAGCGCCACCGGCAGCCGATCCGGGTGGCCGGGCACCACGTGCACGGCGACGTCCGCCGGCAGGGCGGCCTCGGTCGCGCCGAGCCCGGCCGGCAGCTCCGCGCCGCCCTCGGCGAGCACCAGCACGGTCAGCCGCCGGCCGCGCAGCCGGTCGGCGAACTCGGCCACCACCCGCAGCGCGGCCTCCGCGCCGCCGGTGTCACGGCCGGCGTACGCGAGGGCCAGGGTGGCCCGCCGGGAGCGGTGCAGCGCTCCCGGCAGCCAGTGGTCGAGCTGCCGGACGAGGAGCTCGCGCAGGATGGCGTCGGTCGACATCCTGCCGTTGTACCGCACTCAGGCCGGAATGGAGATACCTACCCCGCCGCGGGTCTGGCCGCCGTAGCGCTGGCGCTCCCGGTCGAGGTCGAGCCGGCCGATCCGCTTGCGGGCGGCGAGGGCATCGTCGTCGAGCAGGTCGGCGGGGACGATCCAGACGATCTCGAACTCCAGCCCGTCCGGGTCCCGCCCGTACAGGCTCTTGGTGGTGCCGTGATCGGAGGCACCGACCAGGGCGTCGGCGGCGGCCAGCCGCTCGGCGGTGGCGGCGAGTTCGTCCAGGGTGTCGAGCTCCCAGGCCAGGTGGTAGAGGCCGACGGTGGCCCGGCCGGCCGGGGAGGGGCCGGCGGCGTCGCCGATCTCGAACAGGCCGAGGTCGTGGTCGTTGGTGGAGTCGGGTGCCTGGAGGAAGGCGGCGCCACGGAACCCGTCCGGCGTCATCGGCACCGGACGGAAGCCCAGGACGTCGCGGTAGAAGGCGACGCTGCGCTCGAGGTTACGGACGTAGAGCACGGCGTGGTTGAGCCGGTGGATTCCCATGTCCCCCACGGTAGCGCGATTTGGTTGAGCGTTCAACAACACTCGCTATGATGGCCGTCATGACCCGGTGGCTGGACCCCGACGAGCAACGGACCTGGCGCGCCTTCCTCACCGCCTCCCGGGCGCTGATGGACAGCCTCGACCGCGAGCTGCAACGCGACGCGGGGATGCCGCACGCCTACTACGAGATCCTGGTGCGGCTCTCCGAGGCCCCCGACCGGCGCCTGCGGATGAGCGAACTCGCCGACGCCACCGGCTCCTCGCGCAGCCGGCTCTCGCACGCCGTCTCCCGCCTCGAGGCGGCCGGCTGGATCCGCCGGGAGGAGTGCCCCACCGACCGGCGCGGGCAGATCGCCGTCCTCACCGACACCGGCTTCGCCACCCTCGCCGCCGCCGCGCCCGGCCACGTCGAGGGGGTACGCCGGCACCTCTTCGACGCGCTCAGCCCGGCTCAGGTCGACCAGCTCCGCCGGATCAGCGAGACCCTCGCCGACCACCTGACCGGATCCGGACGAAACTGATCCACTGCGGGGGTTGTACTTACCGTCGTCGGATGAGCACGATGGGGCGTGTCCTCCGGCTTCGGTGAACTGACGGTCCAGGCGCACCACCTGGTGTCCGAAGGCGACCTCGCCGGTGCCCAGCGGCTGCTGGCCGACGCGCTGACCGACGCCGATCCGCGCCCCGCCAACGCCTCCCCCGAGCTGGCCGACGCCGCCGGCCTCCAGGCCCGCGTGCTGGTCGCGCTCGGCGAGCCGCACTCCGCGCGCGGCTGGGCCGCCTTCGCGTACGCGGCGGCAACCCGGCTGTACGGCCGCTCCGACGAGCGCACCCTCAGCGCCGCCGCCACCCTGGCCGCAGTGCTGCACCGCGTCGGCAGCGACGCCCGGGCCGCCCGGCTCTACTCCGACGTCATCATCGAACTGACCGCGCGGGACGGACCGGAGTCGCAACGGGTGCTGGCCGCGCACGCCGACCTGGCCACCGTGGAGTACGCCCGCGGCCAGTGCGACCTTGCCCGGGACCGCCTCCAGGACGCCTGGGAGCTGCACCGCGAGGTGTACGGCGACGCCCACCCCAGCGGCATCAAGATGCTGGCCAAGCTCGGCGCGATGGAACGCGACTGCGGCCGGTACGCCGAGTCCCACGAGCACCTGACGCTCGCCGAGGAGTTGTGCACGCTGCACCTCGCCGCCGACGATCCGCTCGCCGGGCAGGTGGCGACGCTGGCCCGCGCCGCCGCCGACCCGGACCACGCCTGCGCCGACCCGGCGCCGCCCGGCGGGGAGACGCCGGTGGTGCCGGCCGCCCGGGTCCCCCCGGCCGCCGAGGGGCCGCCCGACCCGCTGATCTACCGCCCGCCGGACCGGCCGACCGTGCCGCCCGAGCCGGCCGAGGCGCCGCACGTGCCCACGCCGCGTACCCCGCCCGAGGCCGACGACGACCGGTTCGGTGGGCCGGCCGACGACTGGCCGCCGGACGAGCAGCGGGACGACACCTGGCCGCCCGGGGAAAGCGACCTGCCCCCGACCGTGGTCGGGCTGACCGACGACGAGCCGGCGGGCGTACGCCGGGTGTCCGGGGTCGAGCCCGAGCCGTCGCCCTACCTGCCGGTGCCCGTGGCTCGACCGCCCGCACCCGAAAGCCGCAGCACGCCGTGGCTGCCGCTGGTCGTGGCCGGGGCGATCGTGGTCCTGCTGCTCAGCACCATCGCCGTGGTCGCCGGGGTCTCCCGGATGGTCCACTCCCGCGAAACCCCGGCGCCCGTACGCACCACCGGCGCCGCGCCGAGCGCCACCCCCACCGGCACGCCGAACGCCGCGCCCGCCTCGCCGGGCAGCCCGCCCGGGGTGGTCCGGCTGACCGACCGGCGGGACAGCATCCTGCTGAGCTGGACGTATCCGGCCGGCGCGGAGGGGCCGGTGGTCATCGCCGGCGGCCGGTCGCGGGCCGAGCAGCGCACCTTCCAGGAGCTGCCGGCCGGCACCGACAGCTACATCGCCTACGGGCTGAGCCGCAGCATCGACTACTGCTTCACCGTCGCGGTGGTCTGGTCCACCGACACGGTCGCCCGCGCCGCCCCGGTCTGCACCAGGCGGGGTTGACCCCGCCAGGCAGACCTACCTGGTCGCGCCCGGGCGGTGCCGCACGTTCACGGCGGCCGAGCGGTCATCGCCGGTGAGCAGCTCAAGTCGGAGCGGGTCGCCCCCGGGGTTGTCGAACAGCCGAATCCCGTCGCCGAGCAGCACCGGGGCGATGTGCAGGTCGATCTCGTCGATCAGCCCGCGCTCGAGGAGCTGTCGGCCGATCGTGGCCGAGAAGACCTCGAGGTTCTTGCCGCCGGCGGCCTCCAGTCCGATTCGGACCGCCTCGGCCACATCGCAGCTCAGGAACGTCACGCCAGTGGTGGGCGGCGCGTCCTCGGGATGGTGGGTGAGGACGAACACCCGCCCCTGCCACGCGCCGCCGTAGATGCCGCTGACATCGGGGTAGGCATCGAAGCCGTTCCGACCACCCAGCACGGCGCCGGTCGTCTTGGCGTACTCCTCGACCAGCCCGGGGCGCGACGAGACCCCCGCCATCCAGTCCATCGCGTGGTTCGGCCCCGCCACGAACCCGTCGAGCGACATCGTGAAGTGCCAGAGCACCTTGCCTCCGGCGGTCTGCCGTTCCGGGTCCGCCCTCGGCGCAGCGATCGTGGTGTCGATGCGCTGCGCCGCACCTAGACGAGTAAGTCCTAATGCTGGTCAGTGGTCGTAGGCGATCAGGGATCGGGTGACGGGTTGGCTCATGCTGCGGTTGTGCCAGATAGCGGCG